>JBFMDL010000011.1:0-45753 GCA_040753635.1 Nitrospirota bacterium
AGGGATTCATTATCCTGCAAAAACGTAATCAGGTCTTTGCAGGGGATTTCTGCGAACCGCCCATTGCGGAGCCGCATGATGGGTGGTGTGGGGAGGGACGGTTAAACGCCGTCCTTTACCCGATTATAAGCTCCTTTTGGGGATAGATGATAATAATTTAAAAAACTTCTCTGTCTCATTAACCATATGTTCTTGTATATGCGTACTTTCCCACTTAGGTATCTCTCGTCTTCTCATGCGGTTGACTGAATATTTCATCTGCCTCAACACAGGTTTATTACCATTGTGAAAAAGCAACCAAAGAGCAAAATGAAGCTTATTCAAGAAAATTAGCAACTTTTGAATCTCTCTAATATTTGTTTTGGCAAATAGTCCTTTAACATCGTCGGGGTTCGAAAGCTCCTTATGCGCATATAATTTATGCCGAATATCACGATAGACCTTCTCATATATCTTGCGGTACTTACTAACATACCTTCTCAATCTGCGGAAATCATCGGCCCTCGGGACATAAGCACGCTTCATGAAATCATCAATCCACTCAGATGAATTGGCACTTCTTCCTCTTGCACGCACCTCTAATTCTTCTTTTGAAAAAATAATAGCATTATCTTGTGCGATACGAATTAGCTTATCAATATTATGCTGTGATTTCTGATGCTGGTCAAAAATCCGACCTAATGCAATGAAAAATGAGGTTTGTAATGCTCCGGAAACCGTCTTCCAAAAAAGGGGCGTACGATTAACCATGTCAAGCGCATCTTTATTCCCAGCTAATGCGGCATTCATTGTGACATAGGCATAAAAAAATTGAATAGCTGAATCAATCTCAGTCCGGAAAACCTCAAGTTCATGGTTAAATTTGTCTTCCCTATTTTTCATTCTCTTGCTTATAACAATTACTCTACGAACTACTGTTTGTTCTCAGTTCTGACTGTAATATATCATAATAAAAACTTAAAACAAATAAAAAAGTTTAATAAAATCAAAGATGATATTTGCAGTATGGCGTACTTTGTGATATTACGGACTAAAAACGATTTATTGTGAGACATTGGAATTTTGTCGCTGGCGATTTCCATGATTAACAAACAGAAACAGGGCTTATGCAGCTTTGGTAGTTAAGTTGTACAGGAAGCACTTAAAACCTGGCCTAACACTATCCGAAGAATGAAGTCCTGACTTTTACATGTCGATTTACCCCGTTAGAAAGCAAAGCCTTCCTTCTTACGGGGTGAATTGTGTTTACGATGTGTTCAGGCATGTTGTCTTTTTGTCCTGACAGATATTCCCTTTTATTATTAATAAACAGACCTTAGCCTGCCTGTTTTCCTGTCAAAAAGCACTTTATCCACCTGCCTGTCATCTTTGAAAATATCAGCCTCGATAAACCTGCCCTTGTGATGTATGTTGCCTACACTGTAGCCTTTTTCCTGATAATACTTTGTAAGCGCATGCACCGCCGCCTTCGGGGGCATCACATCCTTGCACGTGCCGTAAGACGTGCACTCCCTGCAGTAATCACCGTAAGGAGTAATATTCTCCTCATCGGCATGAGAAACCCCTGCTAACGGCAATGCCAGAAGCAGTGTACAAAGTATTATCCTTAACATCTTATCCTTTTCCTTTTATCCTTTTAACAGATATTAATACATATTAGTGAAGAAAATATGAAGGGGTTATAACAGATCAAATCCCGCTGACCCCCCTTATCTCGATAACCTTTTTCTTCGAAGTCCGTCCCCTGATGATTCTGATACTGGATTTCCCAATGCCGGTCTCCTCTGAAATGAGCTCTATCAGTTGTTCGTTGGCCGCATTGCCGACAGGAGGGGCTGTAAGTTTCACCTTCAAGAGGTTATCCATAACACCGGCTATGCCTTTCCTGGAAGATCTCGGCTCTACTTTAACCTCAATCGTTATGCCGTCTTTTGTCTTATTAAACGGTATCTTCATGCTCACCTTTCATCGGCAGCCATACAGTAAATGTTGAGCCTTCTCCCAATTTGCTCTTGAGGTCTATCCGGCCCCCCATGACCTCAACAAGCTCTTTAACTATGGCAAGGCCAAGACCTATCCCCTTTGAATCATCGCTGCGATAAAACCTTTTAAAGACCAGGTCGATCTTATCTTCAGGTATGCCGATACCCGTATCCACGATCTCGATAAAAAACATATTTTTTTCTGTGCTGTAATCTATTCTGATGCGGCCTTTTTCCGTATTTTTTATCGCATTGGTCAGAATATTCCGGAGGATGGTTTCGAGTTTTTCGGGGTCGGTAAGGACATTCACGGCGGTATCCGACAGAAGTTTTAATACAAGTCCTTTCCCCGCAGCCAGAGGCATCATCTTATTCACAATACCCGAAAGGAACTGCGAAAGATTTATCTCTTCATATTCTTTCTTGTGAAAGAAACTCGCCTCTGCCTTTGTTATGTCCTCGATGCCCTCCACAAGCCTTATCAGCTTTTCTATTTCCATCCTTATGTTTTCAAGCCCTTCAGAGTTATTCTCGACAATGCCGTCTATCATCGCCTCAATATTCGCCTTCATTACCGCAAGCGGCGTTCTCAGTTCATGCGCAATGTTCGATGTAAGTCTTTTCCTTAACGCCTCTTCTCTCTGCAATGCCTCGGCCATGAAATTGAAACTTTCGGAAAGTTTCCCGATCTCGTCCTTTTTGGAACCTGCATCGACACGGACGCTGAAATCGCCTTCCGCCATTGATTCAACGGCCCTCTTCATTCTGTTCAATGGCATGGACAGGAAGAGCGTAAAAAAAACTGAAAGAAGCAGTGCGCCTCCTCCTGCGATCAGGAATGAAATAAGCAAAAACTCCCTGCCCCTCTCCTTGAAAATCTTCTCCTTTTCCGCTATTGTTCCCATCCTCTTCAATTCCCTTACAGACATTGTCCCTATCTCACTGCCTTCCTCGTAAAGAGGGTATGTTTCGTATTCACCTTTTGCAGAAGCGATATCTATAATGCCCTCCATCCTCCTCTTCATCGAGGGGGTAAGACTTTCCATCACAGATCCGGAATTTATTATTTCATTGCCTTGCGTATCCGATATTTTCAGATCGAATCCGAGCATCATCGCCCAGTGAACAGTTTCGTGCAGGTCTCTACTAACCCACCTGCCATCAGAGTAACCGCCCTCAACAGCCGCAAGGACCCAGTAAAGTTTGTCCTCTTTCGAGCCGCTGACATAATCCTCAAAATCTTTTACGATGAAGTTCTTGTAGATGAGATTCGAGATAAGGGCGATGGCGACTACAGCGAGGAATGCAAAAAAAAGTTTAGTTCTCATCTGGAACGCCTATGAATTTATAACCTATGCCATAGACCGTTTTTATGAATTCAGGATTCTTTGAGTCTTTTTCGACCTTGTGCCTCAGATTTTTTACATGTGCATCTATCGTCCTGTCGTACCCTTCGAAATCATAACCCTGCACAATATTCACGAGCTGTTCCCTGGAAAGGACCCTCCCGGGATTTTCTGCGAGTGACAGCAGTATCCTGAACTCTGTCGGGGTCAGGATCACCTGTCTGTTTTCCCTGAAGACCTCAAAATTCACAACATCTATTTTTAACGCCCCCCTGTTGTAATTTAATATTTTTTTCTTTGTCTTCCCCGCCCTTCTGAGGTGGGCATTGACCCTCGCAACAAGCTCTCTCGGACTGAACGGTTTGACGACATAATCGTCCGCCCCTATGCCAAGCCCCTTGATCCTGTCTTCCTCCCCGCTTTTGGCTGTCAGCATGATCACCGGGGCATCCGAACCTTCACGTATCACCCTGCAGATGTCTTCACCCTGCATGTCAGGCAGCATCAGATCCAATATAACAAGATCAAAAGAGCCTTTAAGAAGCCTGAGGGCCTGCTCTCCTGTTTCTGCAAGCCTTACGACATATCCTTCCTTTTCCAGATATGCCTTCACAATATCAGAAATCTTTTTCTCGTCTTCAACTATTAAGATTGATTCTTTTCTTCCTGTATCCATCATTATTTATCCTCATTACAGTCCAAAATAATCTGAATTATTATAAGGTAGGCAGGGATGGCGAAGAAACTCTATGACGACACCTTGAAAAAAGAACCAATAATTGCAATTTAAAGACCCTGTGGGAGTGTTTTCAATAAAAGAGACTTGATCAAAAATCAGGTTAAACATTTAATTGTCCTGTCGATTCATAGAGTTTATGAGTCATTTCTGCCTACCTATTGTTTTATTTTGGACAGATATGATTTATCCTCTTTTATTTCAGATAACTCTTTATTGAGGACTTCCTTATCAAAAAATGATTTGACCAGTTTTTCAAATCCCCCTAAATCCCCCTTTTCCAAAGTGGGACTTAATATGTTCCCTCCTTTTGTAAGGGGGGGGCGAGGGGGGATTTTGCTCCTCCTTCCGGCTGAATTCATCGGTGACGTGGAAGGTGTTGTTGCCGGAAAGAAGCATCTATCGCTTCTCTATTGCTTTTCTGATTTCCTCAATTATCTCATCAACGGTAATCCTATGAGACGGCAGCACATTGTCGCTTTCGTGCCGATGATGAGGAAATGTCTTAGGTTTCTTATAATGGGGAGCGTTGTCCCATATAAACTCAAGGACTTCAATATCACTGAAGAGCTTTGACTGCTTTAAGAGTGAGACTATGCCCCGCATTTCCGCAGTTCCCTCAAACCCTTCCCATACGAGCATGTCATCCCATTCCGCCGTGTTCTCTGTCTTTGCGGATTCCACCTTCTTTTTGAAGACGCTAAAGCCCATGCCGTACTTTTGCTCGAATTCCTTGCACCGGCTACGGTAATATTCAGACGTAGTGACAGCCTTATCCATGACCATGGCGACAATTTCTTTGGCTGAGATGTCATCAGCAAGCGCTTTCGGCAGCTTGATGGTAATTTCTTTTGATGCCATTGTTCACACCTCCTTATATCTCAAGGTCTTTCACCATTATTTTACCTGTCATCAAAAGGGAAAGCAAAGTTTTAAAAAGGGCATCAGGGGATTCTTTTTTGTTTGTTCAGCTTGTATCTTTTCGTCTATGGCAGACAGGGTTTCGGCGATTTGTTCTTGTTCCCTTAACTTAACGACTCCCTCAAAGCCTCAATAGGATGGAGGAACTTTATCCCCTTCAGGATCGTCCTGTTAATGTCCCTGTTAATCTCAAGGACTTTGACGTTATCAATGCCCTCTTTCATCTGAATAAGAACCTCATACTCGAACATAAGCTGAGTCATTGCCCCTAAGACGTGCTTACTTGCCGTCTTTGCAAATCCGATGTCCTGATACTCCTTTTGGATATGATTAATTATCTCAAGGTTAAATCCCTCATACTGAAGGTTCAGAATAAGATGGTTCAGAAACTCAGTCTTGAGATTCTTGATGTTCGCTTTGAGAACACTCGGGATTATGAAGGAATACAGGGATTTCTCATTGGTTAACAGAAGACACTTTTTACGGTCAATTTTGATAATGTTGGCATACCAATTTCCAAGACCTTCTGAATAGGCTATGCCTTCGATACTCTGAAGGGAAGGGTTTCCGAGTTCTTTCAACAGCTTTTGAGTGCAGTGAATCAGTCTCATATTCTTTTAATATTTTTCGTATGGTATTTATAAAGCATTTCTCCAAGCGCTATTGTTATAAAAAAAAGGATTATCCCTGCTAATACATCTACCACATAATGGTACCTGCAGTAAACTGTTGAAAAGATCAATGCGATCACTACAGGCAGGAATATCAGAAAAAGCCTTCTTTCGAACCTGAAGGCAAGATATAACACTGTAAGGGCAATGCCGGTATGTCCGCTCGGGAAAGCGTCCCTCTTGATCCCCTCAAGCCTGTTCAGAAGCTCCTGTAAAGGCTGCGCAATGAACAACCCCTGCAGTTCCGTGTTCTGCAGATGACTTATGGTGTATCTGGGACCGAGCGCAGGGAAAAACATATACCCGACATATGATAAATAAAAGCAGAGCATTATGAGGAAAAGGGAACGGTCGAACTCGGCATCCCTTTTCTTTGCCATCAGCACAATACCCAGGGTCACCGGCAGGAAATAATAACTCGAATAAGATACCTGAAGAATATCCGTCAGCAGCGGGGTCGTGATCTTTTCCATCATGACCGTCGGATGGCCGTTGAACAGCCAGTAATCAAGTCTTATAAGAACCGGGTCAATATCCTGAGGATTTATGTAGTGAACAATCTTTTCGAGACTGTCGAAGATTACAAGTATGGAGATCACCGGGAATATGAGATCATATGTAGAACGCAGGAAACTGTTCCTGTCTTTAAGGATTATCAGCACAGCCTGAATAAGGATCAGGCTGGAATACAATAAAATCAAAACAGAGGCGCTGTCTATTTTTTCGCGAAACAGGACTGCGATCACAGTCAAACATATCAGGGAAAAGAAGTTAAGGATGTCTGCGGGCCTCGGGATGATAATAAGCTTGCCTATCACAGTTTCCCGAGAACTCTCCTGAGCGCTTTTTCTTTTTTTGAAAGTTTTCTGGGATTTCCCTTCCTCTCAACAGCATCTTCTTCTTCAAAGAGCTCATACTCTCCGGACAAGGATTCTCCGGCCTTTTCAACAGCGGAAAGAAATTCCTCTGACGGCACAGGCACTGAACCGCTTGACCATGCATATGAAGTTATATCCCTGTCGGAACTTATCACTATCCATTCCCTCTTTTCCCTGCTGATTATCCTCTTTATGACAGAGTCCGCTTTTTCGCCCAGTTTCGAATAGATGACCTTAATCCCGCCGGCGCCTATATGTTCTTCCTTATTGCTTCCTGTTTTCCAGCCGTCAAATACAATGATGATTTCATGGCCTTTTATTTTTCTGTATTTTATCATGGAATTTATGAGCGCATCCCGCTGCCCGCTCAGGTCTTTATGATAGATTCCGATAAGATTATAGCCGTCTATGATTATGTAAGAAATAGCCCTCCCCTCCTCTGTAATGAAGTTAAACTATTTCGGCAGGGATCAACCCCGTTGGAGAAGTACACCCTCTTTAAAACAGTCATCTGCCGGCTATTTTATATTCAGCAACGGCCTGATATCTTTATTATAATCGAGATTGGAGAAATAATTGCCTATCGCAGTCCTGTATTCACCGATCGATTTCATCGCCTGTCTGGCAAGGTTGAACCTCATTTCAAGGCTGATCTTTCCTCCGTTGTTTTTCATGGACTGCATGAAGCCCGCATACTGGGAAGACGCTGTCAGGACAGCGATGCTGTGCCAGTTCTTAGCTGACGCCATGGTCATCGCAGGCCCGCCGATGTCAATATTCACCCTTGCAGTCTCTGGGGTTGTGCCTTCTTTGGAAATGACAGATGTGAAAGGGTATAGATTGCCTACAAAAACATCAAAATACACACCGGGGGTTCCACCCATCTTTGCGAGTGTCTTGTAAAGATATTCTTCGTGCGCGGGATTTCCCCTTTCAGCAAGCAGTCCCGCATGTATCTTGGGGTGGAGGGTTTTTACGAGCCCGCCTTCCATCTCGGGCGCTCCTGTGAAATCCTCAACAGAGGTATAATTCTTTGATGCGTTAGCGCCCAATATCTCGGTAATCTTCTTCCCTGTCCCGCCTGTAGAATAGAATTTCACATCAGAATTAACCTCTAATATCCCTTTTACGAGTTCGTCAAGCCCGCTCTTGTCAAATACGCTCACAAGCACGTGAGACGGTTTGATTAAATCTACAACCTGATAGATATTTTCTCTGATGCTCATCTGTTCCCCCTTTGTTTCTCAGTAATATGAATGAAGCAATTTATAATAATATACATCCGACAGTTTTATCTATCTATATTGCCCATTAGCATACCCTTGCGTTCAAAACGGTCCTTTCTGCTCACATAAGTAAACTTGCTTTTTTATATTTACAGTTATCTTTTTATAATATACAATTTGCTTATATTAATTTTGTGCGGAACTATGTAGTCTTCAAGAATGTGAGGCCTGCTTGAAACATTTGAGATTATTATTGAGCTTATGCATTATACCCTGTCTTATATCACCCGGTTACGGCGCTTCAACAAATTTTCACGGAAAGAAAAGGCTGTTGGTGGTCGACAGCTATCACAGGGAATATATCTGGTCGCAGGAGACAAATGAGGGGATCTGTGCTGCCATGCTCAAGTTCGGGTATTTTGACAAAAAAGAACAGATAGCCGAATACATAAAAAACGATTATGTGGAAACCTCTAAGGTTATCATAAAAAAATTATGGTTGGATGCAAAAAGAAAAAGCAATAAAACGGAAAAGGAGGAAATCAGTTTAAAAATATATAAAATCGCCGGAGAATTCAAACCCGATCTCATATTACTCGGCGATGACGATGCAGCCGAATATATCGGCAAGCAATTCCTGGATACTGAAATCCCGGTTGTCTTCTGGGGGGTCAATTATACGCCTATAAAGTACGGCCTTGTAGATTGTATGGATAAACCGGGTCACAATGTAACGGGTGTTTATCAGTCCGGTTACTACATTGAAAGCTTAAGGCTGTTAAAAGCTATAGTGCCTACTGCTAAGACATTTGCTGTTTTGGCAGACAATACCCCGACAGGGAGGTCGCATTATAAGGCTATAGAATATCTCGCCCGGAAAGGTGCCCTCCCTTTAAAGCTGGTCGAGACGGTATCTACAAATGATTACAGGTCATGGAAAAGCAAGGCGCTGGAACTTCAGAAAAAGGTTGATGTCTTTTTTATCGCAGCATATGCCGGCTTAAAGGATAAAACAGTCAATTATGTGCAGCCGGAGGAAGTGGCTAAATGGTACATACATAACATTTCCATTCCGGAGGCAGTAGGATTCCGTCCGTTTGTAAAACATGGCATGTTATGCGCAGCAGATGATTCAGGGTATAATCAGGGCTATGAGGCGGTTGTAATTGCCAACGACATTTTAGCCAAAGGGGCTAATC
This sequence comes from Nitrospirota bacterium, assembly GCA_040753635.1. Classification (GTDB taxonomy): domain Bacteria; phylum Nitrospirota; class Thermodesulfovibrionia; order Thermodesulfovibrionales; family UBA6898; genus JBFMDL01. Next base: position 8,960 of record JBFMDL010000011.1, read on the forward strand.
CTGCAACTTATCCTCCTCGCGCTCCAAAACGCGGCCCCCATATGGTAAATATACAGAGAGCAAAAATGCTGGGAATAACTCTCACAAAAGATATGGGGATAGAAGAATATATCGGAGAAGCAGCTAACTTGAAGGGAAACTAATTGGAAAAAGGCGAAAGCAGGGGACTTTCCATATTCAACAGGTTATTATTGACCTTTTTAGGGGTAATCATAATTATCCTGGGCATTTTGTCATTTGTTTTTTACGGGTTCAGCAGGAGATCTATTGAAAAACAGACTCAAGAACGGATTTCCCAGCAGTTCGAGTCTGTCAGCTATCAGTTCAGGCATGAGCTTGGAGAGATATTATTAAGAGACATGAAGATATTGGCTTCAAATCCGACCCTGGATGAATATATGATGTCTTCAGAAATGAATCTTGATATAAACGCCAGGGCATTAGAAAGATTATTCACGCAATCTATCCATTATACAAAGAACTATCAGAGCATCTATTTTGTGGACTACACCGGAAAGGAAAAAGTAAGGGTGGACAGAACCGGCCGTATTAAAGAGTATCGTGATTTAAGCGGCAGCAAACTGTTTACGCAAATCGAATCGGGAGCCGCTGGGAGTTTCAGTATCGAAGGGCCTTTTAAGGATAAGGACGGAAAAGTCTTCTTTTCAATAGGTATTTCAAAAGTCGATGCAGATATCGGACAATTCGGCGGCGCTGTTTTCATAGATTACAGTCTGGAGGATTCCCTCGGACGTTTGAATAACATACAAATACTCGGTGAAAATCCGGTCTGGGTCTTTGCGTCCTCCTGGCAGGCGCTGAAACAGCCGGTCAAGAAAGAAGCAATCTTTGATCCCGGTGCGTACTTTTCAAAGGGAGTTCAGGAAGATCCTAAATTAACAGTATTGGATAACGGCATGTTTATTTACCAGGACCTGTCCGTCATTCCGGGTAAACCCCTGTTGCGGATAGCTATCAGTATCCCCTCTTCACTTCTGCTTAAAGACATAAAGACAGTCCTGAAATTCCTTTTCATTGTCTTTTTTCTCTCTATAATTATAATTTCGTCCATTGCCTATGGCCTTTCACGATATCTGACCAGTCCTATCATTGAACTTGCTGATGCAGCAAAACGCCTCTCAAAAGGCGAACTGTCTACCCGGGTAAAAGTTAAGACGACCGGAGAGGTACAGATGCTTATCGACAGTTTTAATCAGATGGCCCAAGACTTGAATAAGACAACCGTTTCCAAAGACTATATGGATAACATAATCAAAAGCATGACCGATACACTTATAGTCGTTTCGCCTGAAGGCAGGATTATTAGTTCCAATAATGCTGCATGCAGACTGCTGGGCTACGAGGAAAAAGAACTTGTTGACCAGCCGATAGAAATAATTCTTGGAGAGGAATTGTTATTCAGGGGCTCAGAATTTGAGAACTTTTTAAGAAAAAATCCTATTCACAACATTGAAACAACATACATGACAAAAGAGGGCAAAAAAATACCCGTGCTTTTTTCAGCTTCATTTATGAGCCATACCGATGACAAACCCCGGGATATAGTATGTGTGGCGCAGGATATTACCGAGCGCAAACATTCTGAAGAGACTCTGAAAAGTTCATATAATACACTGCGAACTATCCTGGACTCTTTGCCATACAGCGTACTCATCATCGGGAGGGACAAAAATATCCAGCATGCTAATCAGGCAGCCCTGGCGCTCATGGGATATGAATCTGAAGAGGAACTTATCGGAATGATTTGCAACAAAACCCTCTGCACTGCCGAAGAAGGCAACTGTCCGATCATCGACTTAAATGGAGTAGTTGACAGTTCGGAGAAAATACTGATAACTAAAGATGGCCGGCATGTCCCCATATTGAAAACAGTCGTTCCTGTTACACTCGACAAAGGTGAGGTCCTTCTGGAGGCCTTCATTGACATCTCCGAGCGCAAGTATGCTGAAGAAGAGATCCGCTATCTGGCTTTTTACGACAGTCTGACACAACTGCCGAACCGCTCTCTTTTCAGAGAACTCCTGAAAAGGACATTTTCATATGCAGAGCGCTATGATCAAATGTTTGCATTATTATATATCGATCTGGACAATTTCAAGCGCATTAATGATACCCTCGGCCACCATATAGGCGATCAACTTCTGAAAGTCATCACTGAAAGTTTGCTCAAATCCATACGAAATTCAGATTATGTTGCCCGTTCGGAAGAGGAAGAAATAATAGATACCGTATCACGCCTCGGAGGCGATGAGTTTATCATATTACTTCACAGGCTCTCCGATGTTCAGGATGCCGGGATTGTGGCGGGGCGTCTGCTCAAAGATATTTCCAGGCCTTTTGTTTTGTCCGGGCATAATATTTATATGACAGCCAGCATAGGCATCTCGATATTCCCCTTCGATGGAAAGGACAGCGATACCCTGTTGAAGAATTCGGATATGGCCATGTATCACGCCAAGGAAAAGGGAAAAAATAATTTTCAATTCTATACCGAATCCATGAATAAAACCGCTTTTGAACGGCTTGAACTCGAGAACGAACTCCGCATAGGTCTGGAACGCGAAGAGTTCCTGCTTTATTATCAGCCCAAACTGGACATCACCAGAAAGAAAATTGTCGGCATGGAGGCGCTAATACGCTGGAAGCATCAAAACAAGGGACTAATCTCTCCGATGCAGTTTATTCCGATAGCTGAAGAAACCGGACTTATCATACAAATCGGAGAATGGGTGCTGCGCACCGCCTGTATACAGAACAATGTCTTGCAGGAAGAGGGCTTCCCGCCTATAAGTGTTGCAGTGAATCTGTCCAGCCGTCAGTTCGAACAGGAAAATCTCATTGATATAGTAAAAAGGGCATTATATGATTCCGGGCTTGATCCCAGATACCTTGAATTGGAAATCACGGAAAGTATGATCATGAAAAAACCGGAGAGCGCTTTTGCCACACTGAATGAATTGAAGTCCATGGGGATACACATATCTGTTGATGATTTTGGAACAGGTTATTCCTCATTGAGCTATCTGAGACAGATCCCTCTTAATTCATTGAAAATCGACCGTTCTTTTGTAAAAGATATCCCTGAAAATCAGGATGCCATCGCGATCGTTAAGGCGATTATTGCGCTTGCTCACAACCTGCAATTAAGTGTTACGGCCGAAGGCGTAGAGACCGAAAAGCAACTGGCTTTCTTACTTGAACACGGCTGTGATGAGATGCAGGGTTATTTATGGAGTCCGCCTCTGCCGTTTGAAAAAATCAAAAAATTACTGGATGAAAAAAAACAAAAAACTATTTTTGATTAGTTAACAGGCTGCTGAAAAAGTCTCTTTTTTGTCATTTCGAGTGAAACGAGAAATCTTAAGAGCCGTTATGATCCAATAAGTTTTAAGATTCCTCGTCGCCTTCGGCTCCTCGGAATGACACAAAAACTTAGTTTTTCAGCAACCTGTTAACTTTTTGAATTTTCAAATTAATCTGTATTAACCGATTCTGCTTTCGGCAATATCTATTATCATCCCTGCTACAGTCTTCCTGTATCGGCTCCTGAAATTCAACGCCCTTCTGATATCGATCTCTATTGCAGCCATTTCCGTATAAAAACCCGTCCTGTCGAATTCATAATGGGGCAGATTTTTGGGGATGATTTCTTCATCAAACTTGTGGCATCCCGGACCTTTCTGTTCGGGTTGCCCGGTTTTTTTTATTACATGAGGTATGCCGTGAAGCCGGCATATCATAGGCCGGTATTCATAAAGTATGCAGAGGCCGTCGAAGTTCAGCGGGCACATAACCCTCTTGACTATGCCTTTTGAATCGTGAAGACCGTATATCTGCATAACCTCCTCAGTCCCTGCGATTACCTCTTTCTTCATATCTTCTTCAAGCGAGCTGAAACCGGCCATCAGATAAATATGCTCTGCGAGAGTGTAGTGGTAGAACCTCTCTTCGCAGCAGTTATCCCCGCATCCCGCACATCCGAAGCCGTAATAGGCTGCAGCTTCAGAGTATGCAATGTCCATTGAAGAATACAGGCTTTTGATTCTTTCAATAAAGGGGGGGATCGCCCTGTTATTAAACGGGAACATCCTTCAGGCTCTGTCGCAGGAACGGTTTGATATCCGGGCCCAGGTCTTTTCGTCTATTTCGTTGAGGTATTCGGCCAGGTTGAATCTTTCGCCGCAGTCCATGCAGCGCAGGATAATCCGGCGTCAGCCGAACAACAGGTTCAGTTCTCCTCCGCATATCCTGCACTTCAAACCGGTCTCCTTTTCCATAGCTCTGATTAATAATCAATTCTATTTTAGCCTATTTCCCTGTTTTTTTGAACCATTGACACGGCATGAATGCGCTACTGCGCATCAGACTGTGAGGTATAAAACTTATGGAATATCCTGCTCTTCTTATTCTTCCATCACCTTATAGACCACATCATGATCTCTTGCATGTTCTTTTACTTTGATACCAACATCATCGCCTTTCTTTGCCTGATTGATATTCTTGTGTTCGATCTGGATTGACTCCACCTTCTGGATAAAATCAGTAGTATGACCTTTGATGTGTATGGTGTCTCCGACCGACAATTCACCCTCCATAATCACCGCTGCCACTCCGAGGTGATTATAGTAATGGCTTACAATACCTATCCTTTGTTCCTTCATATATCCCCCCTAAAGGACAACGATATCTATACTAAGGGCGCCCTTTTCATTTCAGATTATATTACAGACCCCCGAAAAGATAAAGGACGAAAGTGTTTGTCACCTTCTCAAGCCGTGGTATTGGGTTTACCTTATAGTTGTAAAAAATCCTTCATGCTGAAGGCAGGGGCGAAGATAAAGCCTTGCCCTGCAACACATTACTGCCCTCAAGAAAGGCCGGCCGACTATTTGCTGAATTGCACCGAAGGTTATGTCTGCATTTATGTGAATTAAATTAAATCCCGTTATCATTGCAAGGCTTTTGAAGCCCTTCTGCCTTCCGGTTATGCAACATCAGGGTTTATACTGATGCAGATGCAGTAATTTTGCCGCTATTTATTTAAAGGCGGTCTTAAAGGGTTTTAAATATGTCCAGGGCGGATTTGGCCAATATGCTCTCAGGGAACTCGCTCAGGGCCTTTTCATAATATCCCCGGCTCGCCTCCCTGTCCCCGATTCTGGCGTAACAGAAAGCGATATTGCACAGCGCCATCTCCTTATAACTAATGGCTGAAACGCTCATCAGAGCCACATATCTCCATTTATCAAGCTGTGGATGTTTAGAGAAAAAAGAATAGCTTTTCTCAAAGAATGGTATGGCATCCCGAAACATGCCCCGGCGTATCAGTTTTACGCCTCTCCGGTGCGAATGGATAAGCCCGTGCCTCAGTCCGATGGATAAGGCAATGTAAATGAGGACAGACGGCAACATGGCTTCTGAAACAGAGTAACCGCCGGATAATTTCCGGATCACGATCATTATCATCAGGAATACAATTAACTGCGGCAGGATGGAAGACCATCCGTATCGTTTTATAACCGGGGTATTTCCGTGCATTTTTTTATCAGGATAAAGGCACAGGTTCTTTTATATCCTCTTCCTGAACCCGAAGCGCAATCATTTGAATTTTACTTTGCATTTATTACAATTTTCAGGCACATTGATCAACATGTTCAGTTCACTGCCGATTGCAGAGCCGCAATTCGGGCACTTTTTCCTGTAACGGATATCAAAAAAAAGAGCCAGCAGAATGAGAAGAAGCATTATTTTATTAAACATCAAGAAATAAATATTATCAAAACCGAAAATCCTGCTCAGGACAAAATAAAGCACCGGCATTATGATAAAAGCCCAGATAACAAAAGCCGCGATGTATTTCCTGCGCCTTCCAACCCATTGCTCCAGGTCTTCCTTCTGTTCGTCTGTCAATTCGGTCATGTAAGTTATTTTACATTAAGCATTGAGATTTTTTTTATTTTTTAATTAAAGAGACAAGACGCACGACCGTGTGCGGCACAGACACAGCCATCAGGGTTATATTTCGTACTATTGTTAAATGAAGCCGGGGGCTTATCTTGTATTTAGCGCCTTCTCCATCCGCTCCAAACAGGAAAACCATTTTCATCCCGAAGCTTCAGCGCTTCGTCTCCTTTTTTAACTTCTGCAGCGATAACGGCAGGTTTTCCTTCAAAGGTGATTCTTGAGCCTCTGATCTGAACTTTATCTTTCGGCACAATCCGAACATCCTGGTTTTCAATATACCATCCCGGCCCCAGATGTACGGAGATGGTCTCCTTATCGGTTTTCATTGTCAAGTGGATACCATAAGACATCCCCTTCATCGGGGTAATCTTCTCCAGGCTGACCACTTCTCCGGTTAAGGTCTCAACGGTCTTTGGGTTATACATTTTGCCGTAAGAAGTTCCCATGCCCCAGCCACCGCTTCCCTTCCATTTCATCATCCCTCTCTGAGCAAGGGATTCAGCAGTAAAGAAAAAAGCGATTAGAGAAAAAACTGCTATAAATATTCCCGCCCTTTTCATCTGTCCATTCCTCCTTTCGATTATTTCGCTCACCCAATGAGCAGGCAACTTTGCGGACAGACGAAGCCTTTAGGTTTATGAGGTCTCCGTCTGTGCCGCTGTTATCCGGCATTGCGGACATACTATTTTAGACGTAACACATTATTTGGCAGGGGTGTATTTGATCAAATCCCTGTTATGGGTCTCATTTTCATGCTCTGTTTTTACATACCTTTTTATATCCGGGCTATACCACATAGTTATATGAGAACCCAACACGGCTTTCGGTCCTTTTTTACCTCTTACGTGTCTTTCCTCTTCTATTTTGAATGCCCAGAATGTCCCGGCAGGAACCTTAACCTGCTCATAGGCAACGACTTTCACGTTTGAATCCCTTTCCTTTGATTCACTTGCAGCCCGTCTTGTCTCTGACGTCGTGAATGTGTAACTCCATTTCTTGCCAACCCAGAGAGGAAAATTAAGCTGCCCTCTAAAAGGCGTATATTCCTCTAATATTTCTCCCTTTGCATTAAGAATTCTTAAGTAATTCAAATCAGGCGTGCAAATCTCTGTCTCCTTGGTCCCGTCATCCCATTGGATCTGAAATACAAGTTGTCCATTTTTCTCTTCAATGAACTCGTAAGAGATAATCTTTCCCCTTCTTTCATAATCCCAGCGGTCGCCTTTATTAAGTGTCGGCCTTTCTGCGATCGGGACCTGGTAGTCTGCCGGAGGTTTATCTTTATCTGAAGCATAGCCGCTGCCGAGCATCACCAATACTAAAAACAGCGTAAATAAAATGTTTCTCATTTTAAATCCCCCTTTCTCTGCACGCAATGGCGGATAACTCATCCACAAGTGCAATTATACGAGCCTTTATTGCATATATAACCCCAAAAATGAAGGGAAAGACACAATGCGGATATCCTGACTATTAACATTTTTCCCCATTGATATCCCCCGGATAATCAAAATATAGCCCAACAAGATTTGACTGTCAATAAGAATTTTTGGAGGGAAAGTCCGGTATGTCTAAAACCCTGCCACGGCAATGCGGGCGAGGTTTACGAATATTGAAGGGAGGATTCCTATGATTATGACCGCTGCCACTGTTATGGCAAGCGCAAGGCCGATGGCCGGGGATGTGGTGAGCTGTACTGACTCTTTCGGCTCTTTCATGTACATGTACATGACGATCCTCAGATAGAAGTAAGCGGATATAGCGCTGAATATGACGGCAATAATAACAAGCCATGTGTAACCGGCGTTTATTGCGCTCATGAATACATAGAACTTGCCCATGAAGCCGGCTGTAGGCGGAATGCCGGTAAGAGAGAACATGAATACGAGCATCAATGCTGCAGCCATAGGATGGGTCTTTGCAAGCCCTTCAAAGTCGGATATATTGTCTCCTTTAAAGCCTTCAGACCTCAGCATTATAACAACTGCAAACGCCCCTATGTTCATGAAGGCGTAGATGAGCATATAGTTAAGAACGCTTGCCATTCCATCGCTTGTCCCTGCAATGATTCCAAGGAGCACGTATCCTGCGTGTGCGATAGATGAGTACGCGAGCATCCTTTTTATGTTGGTCTGAGAAAGGGCAACTATGTTGCCGACACCCATTGTGAGTATCGCAATAGGGATAAGCACCGCTGTCCACTCTATCCTTGCCGAACCAAAAGCTATCATAAAGACCCTGCCGAGCACTGCAAATCCGGCTGCCTTGGGACCGACTGACATGAAAGCTGTTATTGATGTAGGCGCGCCTTCATATGCATCAGGAGCCCACATATGGAAGGGCACAGCCGCTATCTTGAATGAGAATGCGACCGCAATAAGAATCATCGAAAGCATCAGCACAGGGTTTTTTGCAAGGCCTTTATTTACAATATATGCTGATATCGCATGAAGGTCTGTCGTGCCCGTGAGTCCGTATATCATGGATGTACCGTAGAGAAGGAATGCTGATGCGAAAGCGCCGAGGAGGAAATACTTTATTGCAGCCTCATTTGACTTTATGTCGTATCTTATGAATCCTGCAAGGACATATGTGCTCAGCGCCATGAGTTCGAGGCCGAGATAAAGGACTATAAGGTCGCCGGCAGACGCCATTATCATCATACCAAGCGTTGATAAGAGGATAAGACTGTAATATTCCCCGAAATTAACTCTTTCCACCGCAATATATTTAACGGATATCAAAACCGTAAGCATGACATTAAGGAAGAAAATCAGCTTGAAGAACATGCTGTAGCCGTCGGATATGAACATGCCGTTAAAGGTTGTGCCTGTAGAGCCGACAAGTGAGTACGCAACTATTCCGATGCTTATTATGCTGAGGAATGCAACTGTCTCTTTCCTCTTGATGAAAAGGTCTGCAAGCAGTATGGCGAGCGCCAGACATGTCATTACAATCTCCGGCATCACCGGTCCGAGGTCAGGCATCACAAACTCAGGCATTAAAAACCCCCTCTTTTAAAAGTAGGCAGTAAACAGCAAGGAGAAAAAAGTAAAAAAGTTTCATTTGAGCATCCCCATTATATCCTTTGCTGCAGCCATTTCTGCGCCGCTTCCTGTATTTACACGCTCAAGCAGATGGCTTACAGACTCATGCATGAATCCCAGAAATGGTGTCGGATATACGCCTATCCAGAATATCAGTATGATCATCGGAAGAAGCGTTATTATCTCGCGTGAATCTATGTCTTTAAGCCCTGCGACCTTCCGGCCGGTCTCCATGAAGAACACCCTCTGGTAAAGCCAGAGCATATAGCCGGCGCCTATGATGATACCGGTAGCTGCCAGAACACCTGCCCACTGCCTTGCAGCGAAACCTCCGAGTATTATCAGGAACTCGCCGATAAACCCGTTTGTTGCGGGAAGTCCTATTGAGGACAGCGTAAATACCATGAACATAGCAGCATAAACGGGCATGGTTGATGCAACACCGCCGTAATCGGATATCTGACGTGTATGCGTCCTGTCATATATGATCCCGACGCTGAGGAAGAGCGCTCCGGTCACTATGCCATGGTTTATCATCTGGAGTATGCCGCCTTCCATCCCCTGTGTATTCAATGCGAAAATCCCCAGCGTGACAAAACCCATGTGGCTAACAGAGCTGTATGCTATAAGGCGTTTGAGGTCTGTCTGCGCAAGACAGATCACCGCACCGTATATAATTGCTATCACAGAAAGAATAAGCATGACCGGTGTCATAGCCTTTGATGCCTCAGGGAAAAGCGGGAGGGAAAATCTGAGAAAGCCGTATGCCCCCATTTTAATAAGCACCGCTGCAAGTATAACGCTTCCTGCGGTAGGGGCTTCTGTATGTGCATCCGGAAGCCAGGTATGGACAGGGAACATCGGCACCTTTACTGCAAATGCTGCAAAAAATGCCCAGAAAAGCCAGAACTGCATCTTATACGGATATGACTTTGTCATGAGCTCGAGTATATTAAATGTATTACCTGCGTAAAAATAAAGGACTATGATACCGACCAGCATCAGTACGCTCCCGATGAGCGTATACAGGAAGAACTTGACGGCTGCATAGACCCTGTTGGGACCTCCCCAGACGCCTATCAGCAGATACATCGGGATAAGCATCGCCTCCCAGAAAAGATAGAAGAGCATAAAATCAAGGGAGCAGAATACCCCTATCATAGCCCCTTCCATTATGAGTATGGATATGTAGAACTCTTTTGCCTTTGTCTTAATGGAGTTCCATGAAACCAGCACACACAGTATCGTGATCAGGGTTGACAGAAGCACAAACAGCACGCTGATGCCGTCAACGCCTACATAATATGAAACATTCCATTGCGGAATCCATGAAAGCTTCGGTTCTACAAACTGCATCAGATGGGTTGTCTTGTCAAAATTGGTGAACAAGGGTATCGAAAGAATAAACGTTACAAGGCTCACAACAAGACTCAGCCATTTTATGATATTTTCATTTGATCTGCTGACAAAAAGCATCAAGACCGCACTCGCTATCGGCAGAAATATCAGTATGCTCAGTATCGGATATCCTAATTCATTCATTATCACCTGTTCCATCATCCACCTACCACATAAGCATCAGGGCTACGATGATAAAAATCCCTGTTGCCATTATTGCTGCATAGTGTTGTAATAAACCTGTCTGGATCTTCCTGAGCCCCTGGCTGAAAGCCCCGATAGCCGCAGGCACCCCGTTGACGATAGCCTCTATGATCTTTGCGTCTGTAATCCCGACAAGGATATTCCTCCCTATCCATATAGTCGGCCTTACAATCGTGTAGCTGTATAATTCATCTACATAATATTTGTTCCACAGCACCTTATAAATAAATCTGAACTGCTGCGCAATCTTCACCGGAATTTCGGTATTCACGATATAAAACAGGGCAGCAAGGCCTATCCCTGACAATCCGGCAAGAACCGATATCCCCATGAGAAGCCATTCCTCAGCATGCGAGCCGTGCGCCTCCGGATGTCCCAGCACAGGCATCATAAACTCGGTAAAGTGCGCCCCTCCGCCGAGCAGCGGGGGTATGCCTACCCAGCCTGAAGCGACCGCTCCTATACAAAGAAGCATAAGAGGTATAGTCATAACCTTTGGAGACTCGTGCAGATGATGCTCCTGCTCATGCGTCCCGCGGAATTTTCCGTGAAAAGTCAGGAATATGAGCCTGAATGAATAGAAGGCAGTGAGGAAGGCTGTAATTGTGCCTGTAAACCAAACAAATTTGCCGACCGGGCTGGACCCTGCATAGGCAAGCCAGAGGATCTCGTCTTTGCTGAAGAACCCGGCAAGCCCCGGCACTCCGGAAATGCTCAGTGAGGCTATCAGCATCGTAAAATATGTGACCGGCATATATTTTTTGAGGCCTCCCATCTTCTGGAGGTCGAGTTCTCCTGCCATTGCGTGCATTACGCTTCCTGCACATAAGAACAGAAGCGCCTTAAAGAATGCATGTGTGTAGAGATGGAAAATCCCGGCGGTATAAGCGCCGACCCCGCAAGCAAGGAACATGTATCCGAGCTGGCTCAACGTAGAGTAAGCGATAATCCTTTTTATATCGTTCTGTACAAGCGCTATGGTAGCCGCAAAAATGGATGTTATTGCCCCTGTTAATGCAACAGTCGTCAAAGCAATATCCGAGAGATTGAATATCGGGCTGCAGCGCGCAACCAGGAAAACACCTGCTGTGACCATTGTTGCTGCATGGATGAGTGCGCTGACAGGAGTAGGGCCTTCCATCGCATCAGGGAGCCATACATGAAGCGGCATCTGTGCAGATTTACCGATAGCTCCGCAAAAAAGAAGCAGCGCGAGCAGTGTCATGAGATGGACATCATATCCGAGGAAATTAACGGTCTGGGTGGCTAAGCCCCCTGCCTGGCTGAACACAGGCCCGTAATATATAGTGCCGAACGTAAGGAATATCATGATTACGCCAAGACCGAACCCAAAGTCGCCGAATCTGTTTACTATGAATGCCTTTTTGCCCGCATCAGACGCTGACTTCTTGTCGAAATAATAGCCGATGAGGAAATATGAGCAGAGGCCGACACCCTCCCAGCCAAAATAAAGCTGGAGGAAATTGTTTGCCATAACAAGCATGAGCATGCAGAATGTAAAAAGGCTCAGATATGCAAAAAATCTGTAATATCCTTTGTCTCCATGCATATAGCCTACTGAATAGATATGGATAAGAGTGCTGCATGTCGTGACCACTATCAGCATTACCGCTGTCAGCTGGTCTATAAGGAAGCCGACAGAGACCTTGAACTCTCCTGAAATCATCCATGTATAAAGGTCCTGATTTATTATTTTCCCTGCCAGCACATCTATAAGTGTGAACACTGCCACGACCCATGAGCCGGCCACTGCCAGTATCGACACCCAGTGGGCCTTTTCTTTTAAAAAATCCCTCCCGAATAGAATATTTATCAGAAACGCTGCCAAAGGTAAAAATGGTATCAACAAATAGCTATTCATCTTTTTATCCCTTCACGCATAACGCTTTACGTTTCACGATCTTCATCCCTTCATCTCTTTCATTTCATCCACATGGGCTGTGGCCTTGTTTCTGAACAGGGCTATAATTATCGCCAGCCCTATCGCCGCCTCGGCTGCTGCAACCGTGATAATGAAGAAGACCAGTATCTGCCCCCTCATATCCTGCAGAAAATGGCTGAACGACACCAGGCTTATATTGACTGCATTCAGCATCAACTCTACAGACATGAACATTATGATTATGTTCCTCCTTGTGAGGAACCCGAACACCCCTATCATAAAAACCGCTGTGCTAAGGAACAAATACCAGTTTAAAGGGACCATAACTCACTCCGTGAGAATGTAAAATTTAAATATAAAAATTCAAAACTGAGGAATTCATTATTTTTAAATTCTGCATTTTGCATTTTAATTTTCTTAGCTCCTCATCTTCCTTTTTGCAAGCACTATTGCCCCGATAATGGCGACCAGCAGCACGAGTGAAGCTATCTCAAACGGGAAAAGGAAGTCAGTATATAAAATCTTTCCAAGCGCTTTTGTATGGGTTTCCTTCTTTATAAACTCTATTGAATATTGTCCTGGAGGCGCAAGCACGAAATACCTTACAGCGCTCATTATAATTACCATTATTGCAGCAGATATGAAAAGTCCCGCAGGCCACGAACCTATGAATCTGTTCGTCTGAAGCTCCTCCCTGAGGTTCATAAGCAAAACCACGAAAAGGAACAGCACAAGTATTGCTCCCGCATAAACAATAACCTGTATGGCAGCGATAAATTCTGCGTTCAAGAACAGATACATGCTCGCAATATGGAAGAAAAGGAGAAGCATCCACATCACGCTGTGCACGGGGTTCTTTCTGGTTACTACGAGAAGAGAGAGTATGATTATCACTGTCGCAAAATATCCGAAAAACAATTTAGGTAACATCCCCTACTCCTTACCCTTCACTTTTACTTTGCTGAACACTGCCTGGCCTTCATGACCGTGAAAATCTTCCGATTTCGGCCGCCAGAAATCCCTGAAATATCTCAGGCCTTTTTCCCCGGCAAAATACTTATCCCAGTTTTCGAGGAGCTTTTCCTTTGTCATATATAACACATCCCTCGAATAGCTCGAATATTCATAATGTTCGCTCAGTGTGATCGCCCCGAACGGACACGCCTCAACGCAGAAACCGCAGTAAATGCATCTGGGGGTTTCTATTTCATATCTATCCACAATCTTGTTGTTGTCCTCTCCCTCCCTTGTATATATGTGGATACACTGTGAAGGGCAGTATGCCCCGCAAAGGCCGCAGCCGACGCACTTCATTCTGCCTTCCTCATCCTTCGCAAGCGCGTGCAGTCCCCTGAATCCAGGCTGGGCAAGCACCCTGACCTTTACCGGATAGCGTCTTGTAACAGGAGGGGTAAACAACATGGTCCTTAATGTAACGCCAAGGCCTTTAATAATTTCGATGAAAGATATCGTCTTTATTAATTTGTCCGTTTTCATATCATAAAAGTCCCATAAGCCATATTTTAATCGTCGCTGTCAATACTATATTCACAAGCGCCAACGGTATAAGGATCTTCCATCCGATGCCCATTAACTGGTCGTACCTGTATCTGGGAAGTGTAGCCCTGACCCAGTAATAGAAGAACATAAAGGCATATACCTTTGCGAGAAATACAACAACCCATACAATGGGAGGCAAATCCGAAAGGAAAGGCAGCGCATTCATAATGAACTGCGGCAAGGTCCATCCGCCGAGAAAGCACACCACACCCAGCGATGACATGACCAGCATGCCGGTGTATTCACCGAGGAAGAACATTGCGAATCTGAATCCGCTGTATTCAGTGAAATACCCTGCAACGAGCTCGCTCTCGGCCTCGGGAAGGTCAAACGGCAGCCTGTTCGTCTCTGCAAATGCCGCGATCATAAATACTATGAAACCCAGGAATTGTGGTATTGCAAAGAAACCCGTGGGGTACTGATACTGCGCTTTTACAATATCGGTAAGGTTCAGGGATCCGGCCATGATCATAACGCCAACGAGACTCAGTCCCATTGCTATCTCATAGCTGATGACCTGAGAGGCTGACCTGAGACCTCCAAGAAACGCATATTTCGAGTCGGATGACCATCCTGACATGACAATACCGTAAGCTCCGAGAGATGACATTGCGAAGAGGAAAAGCAGTCCGATATTTATGTCCGCAACAACAAATCCGTCAAAAAACGGCAAAACCGACAAAGATGTAAGAGCGGCTACGAAAAAGATTACCGGTGACAGATAAAATATAGGTTTATCAGCCTGCGCAGGGATTATGTCTTCCTTGAAAAACAGTTTTACGCCGTCTGCGAAAGGCTGGAAAAGACCCAGAGGCCCGACCTCCCTCGGCCCGAGCCTGACCTGCATGTGTCCTATAACCTTACGTTCGAAGTAAGTGGCATAGGCCACGTGGATAAGTCCGATCGCCACTACGATCACAATCTTTAAAAGTATTATCCCCAAACGCAGTATAAAATCGATAGACCCCGGAGCAACAATGGTTTCAAGAATACTGTTCATTTCCCCACCCTGTCTATTGTTACCACATTGCAGTCAATTGCCGGAGCCTTCAGTACAGGGTCCAAGGTATACCCTGTTATGCTGAAAGCGCCTTTATCTGCAAAGTTATTTGTAAGCAATATAAATGTACTTTCCACTTCCGGATCTATAAGCACAGGCAGTTCCATAAAACCTGTCTTTGTCGATACCCTGATCATATCACCGTTTTTTAGAGAAAGAGACCCTGCTGTAACAGGACTGAGCCGTGCAACTGCCTCAGGATATATTTTTATTAATGCGGGAGACCTCCTTGAAAGCGTGCCTGAATGGAACAAAGGTCTTTCAACCTTGAGATATAAATTCCCTTCGGCAGCAACTCCGTCCGCTTTATGCACCACGATCTCCTCCACCCCTCTCAACGGTTCACCTTTATAAGGATAAATCGCGTACCCTTTTTCTATTTCTTCGTAAGTCAGATCCCTGTAAAGAGGCGAGACCCTGCTGATCTCCTCGAATATCTCTTCCGCTTTGGAGTAATGGAATCTTGCCCCCATATTTTTTGCTACCTCGGAGACTATCCTCCAGTCTTCCATGCCTTCTCTGTTCACAGCCTTTCCGAGGAGCTGTATTCTCCTCTCCATATTCGTATATGTGCCGTCTTTCTCCGCCCAGCTGAGAGAAGGCAGCACAACATCGGCAAGCCTTCCCGTCTCTGTAAGGAAAATATCCTGCACTACAAGAAACCCGACATTCTTCAGAGAGGATTTGACTTCACCGGAATTCGGGAGATTATACACAGGGTTTTCGCCCATCACATACATTGCTTTTATAGAGCCGTTCTTCGCAGCGTCTATCATCTCGAAGATAGAAAGGCCGGGTTTTTCAGGAACTGTTGTTTTCCATGAGGTATCATACCTTTTTCTGAACTCGGCGAAAGCAACTGGCCTGTAACCGGGCAGAAGGTCGGGAGCGCAGCCCATGTCAAGAAGCCCCTGTTCATTGGCGCGTTCTGAAAGCAGGTAAATCCTTGCATTAATCAGATAGTTGATAGCAGCTATAAGCAGAAGCTTATAGCTTCCCCCGCTGCTCTGAATTATTTCTTTGCCGATGACTATCGAGGGGTTGACAGACTTTGCGAGAATATCGACAAATTCCGCAAGATCCTTCTCTGAAACACCGCATGATTTTTCAATTTCCCCGGCGGATTTATTTATGTCTTTGATCCTTGGTTCAATCAATGGATTAGAACCGGGAAGCCCTTTTCTGTCTTTGAGAGCGGAAACTATTCCTTCAAGCAGAACAGTGTCTGAAAAGATCTTCGGATTAAGTTCAACAGGGTTGAAATTCCTGAGACCTTTTACATGTCCTACTGTCAGGATATTGCCGCCCTTTCTCGATCCGGCCCTTATCTGGAGGCCGAGTACGGGATTTACAGTTGCGGGATCCCCGCCTAAGACAAGCACTGTGTCGGAATTCGAAAGGCCCGAGATAATATTTGCTGTCGCACCCTGTCCGAATATATTTTCCAGGAATATCTGCGCGCCTGCATAACCGTTCCTTGCGGTGCTGTCTATGTTATTGGTCCCGAGCACCACCCTCATGAATTTCTGGAATATATAATTATCTTCGTTCGTGCATCTCGGCGATGCGATCCCGGCGATGGCATTTCCTCCGTGTTCGTTTTTGATCTCTCCGAGTCTCTTTGCGACAAGGCTTATCGCCTCTTCCCATGTTGATTCCTCGAGTATTCCGTTTTTCTTTATAAGGGGAGAGGTCAGCCTTTCGCTGCTTCCTACGAATTCATAACCGAATCTTCCCCTTGAACAGAGCATCCCGTTATTGACAACCGAGCCTATTTTGGGGATAACCCTCTTTATACTGTCGTCACGCACCTGTGCGACTACAGTGCAACCCACGCCGCAGTATGGACATATTGTCTCTGTCTTTTCCTTTACCTGCCACGGCCTGTAACTGTGTCTGTGCAGCCTTGACATAATCGCCCCTACAGGGCACACTGAAACACAGTTGCCGCAGTATTCACATTCATATCTGCCGCCGGAGAAAGGCTCTATATGAGAATGGCCGCCTCTGTTCATGACAGCTATGGCAGAAGCCCCCTGGACGCCTTCGCACATCCTTACGCATCTTGTGCATACAACGCATCTTTCCATGTTGCGCACAATAATCGGGTCTTCAAGGACTTCGGGCACCTTTCTCTTCTTCTCCTTGAATCTCCCTCTTGTAGGGCCGTATTTTTCGACAAGATCCTGGAGTTCGCACTCGCCTGCCTTGTCGCAATAAGGACAATCGAGCGGGTGGTTTATAAGAAGGAATTCCAGTATGCCCCTTCTGACATCAGCAATCGCCTCTGTCTCGGTTCTTATCACCATGCCGTCAGCGACCATCAATGTGCATGCTGTCTGGAGCCTTGGCATCTTCTCGACCTCTACAAGACAGAGCCTGCAGCCGCCGTATTTTTCGAGCTGTTCGTGGTAGCAGAGAGTCGGTATCTTGATGCCGGCAGCCCTTGCAGCCTCAAGCACTGTGACGGCCTTTTCCAGTTTTATCTCTTTCCCGTTTATGGTTACTGTAATCATATCTAACCTTTAACCACGCATTTCCTTGCTGAAATATGCTCCTCAAATTCAGGCCTGAAATGTTTTATAAAATTCTGCACAACCGAGGCAGCCCCGTCCCCGAGAGGACAGAACGTCTTGCCGAGGACATTGCCTGCAATCGAAAGCATGAGATCTATATCGCCTTCCATGCCCTCGCCGTTTTCTATCCTTCCAAGGATGCTCCTCAGCCAGCCGGTGCCTTCACGGCATGGTGTGCATTTGCCGCATGATTCATGCTCGAAGAATTTCAAGGCCCTGTAACACACTTTAACGAGGCACACGCTCTCGTCCATCACAATAACAGCTCCTGATCCGAGCATGCTCCCGTGCTTTGGCATGTTAACAAAATCCATGGGGCAGTCAATCTTGTCGGGAGGAAGAACAGGTGTGGAAATGCCTCCGGGGATAACCGCCTTCAGTTTCGTGCCATTCTTTATGCCGCCGCAGTGATTATAGATAATATCTCTCAGGGTCGTTCCCATAGGCAGTTCATATACGCCGGGTTTTTCAACGTGGCCGCTGATACAGTACAGTTTGGGACCAGGGCATTCAGGACTGCCTATCTTTGAATATGCCTCTCCACCAATTTCGATGATATAAGGCAGATTTGATAATGTTTCAACGTTATTGACCACGGTAGGCTGCGAAAATGCGCCGACATTAACAGGGAACGGAGGCTTTATCCTCGGCTGCCCCCTGTCGCCTTCGAGGGATTCTATCAGCGCCGTCTCCTCTCCGCATATATATGCTCCTGCGCCCTGATGAACTGAAAGGTGAAACTTGACTCCCCTGCCCGCGATATTCTCCCCGAGAAGTCCTTCGTCATAGGCCTGTTTGATTGCAGTGTCAAGTATTTTCTTTGCATCAGGATATTCTCCTCTAAGATATATATATCCGTATTCCGCTCTGAGCGCATAACCTGATATGACCATCCCCTCTATCAGAAGATGGGGATTTTTTTCGAGTATCGGCCTGTCCTTGAATGTACCGGGTTCTCCTTCGTCAGCGTTACAAAGAAGATATTTGGGGAATTTCGGATCAGCGGATGCAAATGTCCATTTCATTGCAGCAGGGAAGCCCGCGCCGCCGCGTCCTCTCAACCCGGATTTCTTCACTTCCTCGATAATCGCCTTAGGCTCCAGGTCAAGCGCCTTCTGAAGGCTCTTATAACCTCCGGCTTTCTTATACTCGGTTATATCTGCCGAGTTCGGGTTCCCTATGTTCTTTAACAGCACCTTTTCCATAATTATTTGTATTTCCCCAGTATCTCTTCTATATACTTTTCTGTCAGGTTTTCGTAAAAATCATCATTCACGAGCATCGCAGGCGCGGTCCCGCAAGCTCCGATACACTCCATGATCACCAGTGAGAACCTTCCATCAGGAGAAGTTCCACCGGATTCAAGGCCGTATTTATTCTTTAGTAGGTCGGCCAGTTTCTCAGCGCCGAGTATCATGCATGAGACATTCGTGCAGAGCTGGACAATATTCCTTCCCATAGGCTTATGCTTGTACATGGCATAAAATGCCCCGACGCCCCTTGCAATAGCCTTCGGGACCCCCAATGCCGAGGAAACAGCCTCGTAGGCCTCAGGGCTTAAGTAACCGAATTCTCTCTGGGCAATATAAAGCGCAGGCAGGAGAGCAGCCCTTGCCGTGGGGTACTTTGCCCTGATCTCCTCCAGTTCCTTTATTGCAGTTTCACTTAACATAGTCTCTATGCATATGATTCACGAAGCATGTGAAATTTTTTATTATCCTGTATCCTGTATCTTGCATCTTTTTACCTGTCGCATTCTCCGAGCACGATATCTATAGTTCCGATATTAGCGATGACATCCGCTATCAGTCCGCCCTCGCACAATCTCGGCAGAACAGACGCATGTACGAATGACGGCGCTCTCACTCTCATACGGTACGGTTTGCCGGTGCCGTCACTCACAAAATAGAATCCGAGCTCGCCTTTGGGGACCTCTGTTCCTACATACACTTCTCCTTCAGGAACAGTAGGGCCTTTGGTTATAAGGATGAACTGATGGATGAGATGCTCCATGTCCTTGAGCACCATATCTTTCGGAGGAAGAGTGAATTTCGGCGCATCCGGCATCACAGGCCCTTCAGGCAATTTCTCGATACACTGCTTTATGATCCTGTTGGCCTGTCTCATTTCACCCACCCTGACAAGATACCTGTCATAACAGTCGCCGTTCTTCCCTATAGGGACATCGAAATCAACCCTGTCATAAGCGTCATAAGGGGCATATTTCCTGACATCATAGTTTACACCGGAACCTCTCAGGGTGCCTCCTGTAAGTCCCCAGTTCACAGCCTCTTCAGCCGATATGACACCAATACCGACGGTCCTTTCCAGCCAAATCCTGTTCTGTGTAACGAGGGTCTCATAGTCGTCCATATGCGAAGGAAATTCAAGGACAAACTCATAAAGCCTGTCAAGAAATTCCTGAGAAATGTCATTCCTTACTCCGCCCACTCTCGGATAACTCACGGTCAGCCTCGCACCGCATAATATCTCGAAGAGATCGAGCAGACGCTCTCTCTGGGCCATGGAGAGGAGAAACGGGGTAGTCGCTCCTATATCAAGCACATGGGTCCCGAGCCAGATGATATGACTCGAAATCCTGCCCATTTCGGCGACAATAGTCCTTATATACTTTGCCCTTTCAGGCGCTTCTATCCCGAAGAGTTTTTCTACTGCATTAACATAGCCTACGTTGTTGTTCATTGAAGATATATAATCAAGACGGTCGCTGAGGGGGAGGGCTGCAAAATATGTCCTGTTTTCACCGAGTTTTTCGATCCCTCTGTGGAGGTATCCGACATATGGAGTGCATTTGATGACGTTTTCTCCCTGGAGATTAAGGACGAGCCTGAGGACACCGTGCGTTGCAGGGTGCTGGGGCCCCATGCTGATCGTTAACTCTCTCGTCTCAAATGGTTTTTCTATATCTTCCATAATTCTTCTTGTTCTTCAAGGTTTACGGTCTAAGTTATCCATGCCAATCGTATTCACCGAACCTCTTTGACCTTTCAAGGACATCAAGAAATCCGGGCCACTCTTTCTCCGGCCCCCTGACCGGATAGTCTTTTCTCAAAGGATGTCCTTCCCAGTCCTCGGGCATAAGCACGCGTCTCAGATCAGGATGTCCGTTGAAAACAATCCCGTACATATCAAATGTTTCCCTCTCATGCCAGTTTGCCCCTATCCATACAGGCATGACAGAGTCAATTTTCGGGTCATTACCGGAGACCTCGGCTTTTAATCTTACGAAATGGCGGTGTTTTATTGAATACAGATGGTATACAACTTCAAACCTGTTATCTTTTTTCCCTAAATAATCAACACCGCAAACGTCCACAAGATAATCAAAATAAAGATCAGGGTCATCATGCAGGTATCTGGCGATTTCGAGCACCTTCCCTTTCCTGACTGTGACGGAACACTGTCCCCTGAATTCCCTTATATCAAGGACCTCTTCCGGGAATTTTTCCTTTATCTTATCAGCTATTTCCAACGGTTCCATAAAAATCTGAATTTTGAGTTTTGAATTTTGAGTTTTGAGTTCTTATCTCCATCTGCTCCACCTGAAATGCTCGTTTTTTATCTTTTCCTGAAGCTTTATTATCCCGTCGATAAAAGCTTCCGGCCTTGGCGGACATCCCGGGATATAAACATCTATCGGCAAAAAAGTATCGCATCCCTGCACAGTGCTGTATGTATTGAATATTCCGCCGCTGTTGGCGCAGCTTCCCACAGAGATTACATACCTCGGTTCAGGCATCTGATCGTAAACCCTTCTTACTATCTGGGACATCTTTTTTGTGACTGTGCCGGCTACGAACATAAAGTCCGACTGCCTCGGAGAGCCACGCGGGATGATCCCCATTCTGTCTAAATCATTGTGACTGGCATACACGGCCATCATCTCGATGGCGCATCAAGCCAGACCGAATGTCATGGGCCACAACGATGAGCGCCTTCCCCAGTTGATCAGCTTGTCCAGCGAAGTGACGATGATATTCGGCGACATCATCTTAACGCCTTCTTCTACCTCAACAAGCTGCGGGGAAAGAGTGGTGGTTATCAATCCCATATAAAGGCCTCCTTTCTCCAGGCATATATGTACCCGACAAAAAGTATGATTATAAATATAACCATTTCGATAAAGGCATACAGACCTATCTTGTCGAATACGATCGCCCAAGGATACAGAAATACCGCTTCAACATCAAAGACAACAAACAGCATGGCAATAATATAAAATTTTACGGAAAATCTCTGGCGTGGTTCGCCTACGGGGATGTTGCCCGATTCATAGGGCATCAGTTTTTCAGAATATGGTCTTTTCAATCTGAATATTTCGCCGAGAATGAGGGCGCCTATTCCAAAGGCCGTTGCGACCATTAAGAAAATAAAAACCGGCAAATATTCTGATGGCATAAAAGATCCAGGCATGACGTTATAATTTATATATAAAATCAAACTCGGATGTCAAGAGAAAAATTAAAACTGTAGATTTAGGTTTTTATCTTGCATAAATTATTAGAAATGGTATAAATTTCTTTAGGTATGATTGTAAAAAAATCTCTACATTCATTAACCGGTAAGCTCATCCTTACAATCGGGACTCTGATGATTGTGGGCAGCACAATATTCTGGTATTTTCTTTTCAGACATCAGGAAAGAGAGTTGATCAAAAATTCCGTAAAATACGGCTATTCGTTCGTCGACTATGTCAAAAAAAGTACCCGCTACGGGATGCTCACATTCCAGGAACTCCTGATCCAGCAGACCATCGAGGCAATAGGCTCGGCTGAAGGGGTTGTGCGTGTCAGAATTTTTGACAGCAGAGGCAAGATCGCCTATTCATCTGACAAAAACGACATAGGCAGAGTTATTGATAAGAATTCCCCGATCTGCACAAGTTGCCACTCGGCCACAGAGCACCCTAAAGACACACCGAGCTGGAATATCAGTAAAGAGAAGGATTCCAGGGTATTAAATCTTGTTCAGCCGATCTATAATGAACTTGCCTGTTATACATCGACGTGCCACGCCCATCCGAAGGAACAGAAAGTGCTCGGTCTTGTTGAGGCAAACCTTTCACTCGCGCTCCTTGACAAAAGCATCAAACAGCAGGGCATAGCCATAACTATCTATGTTTTAGCTTTTCTGTTTGTCATCTCAGTCGTGCTCTGCACTATTTTATGGAACCTTGTTTCGACTCCTGTAAGCCTTCTTGCAAAAGGCATGGAAAGAGTCGCCGGCGGCGACCTTGATTATCATCTTTCCATCAACACAAAAGACGAAATGGGTGATCTTGCTGCAGCATTTAATGCCATGACCGCTGACCTCAAGAAGGCCAAGAATGAGCTTGTTGAGTGGGGTCATACCCTTGAGAAAAAAGTGCAGGAAAAGACCGAGGCTATCCATAGGGCGCAGGCTCAGCTCATACATTCGGAGAAGCTGGCATCTCTGGGAAGGATGGCTGCGGGTGTGGCTCATGAAATAAACAGCCCTCTGACCGGTATTGTAACCTTCGGACATCTCCTGCAGAAAAAGTTTGCTCCCGGCACGCAGGAACGTGAAGATATCGATGTTATAATAGACCAGGCCAACAGATGTTCAAATATAATAAAAGGTCTGCTGGGTTTCGCAAGGGCATCCGCAGCAGAAAAAGCCGCGACAAACATAAATGATGTTTTAAACAGCTCTCTTAATATAGTACGCAATAAGGCGGATTTCTTTAATATAAAACTGGTGACGGATTTTGACGGAACCCTGCCTCGTGTAAAGTCTGACCCCTCCCAGCTCCAGCAGGTATTCCTTAACATGATTATGAATGCAGCTGATGCAATTGAAGGAAAAGGCACTGTAACAATAACCACACGAACAGCAAAAGACAACGGCAATGACTTCGTTGAGATCGAATTTCATGATACGGGACCAGGGATAAGCGATGAAAATCTCGAAAAAATATTCGAGCCGTTCTTCACTACAAAACCTGTTGGCAAAGGCACAGGCCTCGGCCTTGCTGTCAGCCACGGCATAATACAGGAGCATGGAGGCAAGACCTTTGTTAAAACAAAACTTGGAGAAGGGACCAGCTTTTTTATAAGGCTGCCCGTCTATAAGGAAACGATATGAGTAAAGGCAAGATTCTAGTAATCGATGATGAGGACATTGTAAGGACAAGCTGCAGCCGGGCTCTCGCTCCAGAGGGCTTTGAGGTGAAGATGGCCCAGAACGGTTTTGACGGTCTTAAAATGATCGAGGAAGAGAAGTTTGACATTATTCTTACCGACCTGAAAATGCCCGACATGGACGGGATTGAGGTACTGAGAAGGATCAAGGAAGAATGGCCTGAAGTGGAGGTTATCATAATAACAGGATACCAGACTGTTGACACAGCCGTAAAATCGATCAAGCTGGGCGCTTTTGATTATATCGAAAAACCTTTTACTCCTGACGCTCTTATCGCCGCTGTCACAAAGGCATTAGAACATAGGAATAAGAACAGGTAATTTCTTATTCGGGCTTGCGCTGTTCGCATGATGTTTTGGATGGGAAAGCTTTATTAACCGGAAGAAAGCAGTACGGATTGCTGGTTTGCTTGGAAAATCTTAAAAATTTAACCCAGTTTTAATGGAGCAGCCATGTATAAAGGCAGGATCCTGGTCATAGATGATGAAGACATAGTCAGGACAAGTTGCCGGCGCATGCTCGAGCCTGAAGGTTATGAAGTCAATACAGCTAAAAGCGGCTCTGACGGGATAACCGTGCTTTCCGACAGCATTTTCGACCTTGTGCTTACCGACCTGAAAATGCCCGACATGGACGGGATCGAGGTTTTAAGGAGAATAAAGGAGATGTGGCCTGACATCGAGGCCATAATAATGACAGGGTTTGGCACAGTAAGCACAGCTGTAAAGGCGATGAAAATAGGAGCCTTTGATTATATAGAAAAACCATTCAGCCCTGACCAGCTATTGAACCTTGTGTCAAAGGCGCTGGAAAGAAAAAAACTCGCGATCGAAAATCTTAATCTGAGAGAAAAATTTTCATCGCATTATGAACTCGGCAATATTGTCGGCGTATCCGAGGCCATGCAGAGGGTCTTCCATCTGATCGCCAAAGTCGCAAACACAGGCAGTACGGTCCTTATTACCGGCGAAAGCGGCACAGGCAAAGAGCTTGTTGCCAAGGCGATCCACTTCAACAGTCCGAGAAAAGACCAGCCTTTTATAGTCGTCGATTGCGTTACAATCCCCGATACCCTTATTGAGTCAGAATTGTTCGGACATGCAAAAGGCGCCTTCACCGGCGCATCGGAAAAGAAAAAGGGTCTTATAGAAATGGCAAACAACGGGACAATTTTCTTCGATGAAATAGGCAACCTTGATATTTCAACGCAGGCCAAATTGCTCAGGGTGCTGCAGGAGCGCGAATTCCGCCCGCTCGGCGAAAAAAATCCTGTGCATGTGGATATCAGATTTATTTCGGCAACAAACAAAAACCTTCAGTCAATGACCAGAGAAGGCACTTTCAGGGAAGATTTCTTTTACAGACTGAACATTTTTCCTATACATATTCCGCCTCTAAGGGAAAGAAAAGAGGATATACCTCACCTTGCTTACCATTTCCTGCAGAAGCACAGCAAAGAACTTGACAAAAATGTTACACATATAACAGCGGATGCCATGAGATTGCTTGTCTGCTTTGACTGGCCCGGCAATGTAAGACAGCTGGAAAATATAATACACAGGGCTATCATAATGTGTCAGGGGAAAACATTGAGACCCGAGAATTTTTCTTCTCTTAAACTGTCATCTCCTGTGGACATACCAATGACGGTTCAGGAACTGAAAGAGAAGAAAAAAAACCTGAGGCTCAAGTCCGTTGAAGCTGTTGAGAAGGCGTTTATTATTGAAGCGCTGCAAAGGAATAAGTGGAATATATCTAAAGCGGCTTCAGAAGTCAAAATGCAGAGGACAAATTTTCATGCCCTTTTAAAGAAATACAAGATCAGCCGTAAAACGGCTAATCCCGGATAGATTTATGTATGCAAATAAAATACATTTAAAACTCATTGTATTTATTGGAAAAACATTTGTTCAGCCTGTTTAATGTATATTTTTTTTGTACATACAGCCTTGATACCATATGGCTAAAACAAGGCTTGCTCATTGATTTAAAAGGTTTTTTTATTAAGGCATTTTTTTTGCAAATATATTAACGTGCAGGGTTTAAAGAAAAAAATATTTATGGAGGGCAATTATGGAAAAGAAGGGCAAAATATTAGTACTCGATGATGACCCTGTTGTAACTTTAAGCTGCAAAAGAATTCTCGGTGCCGAGGGTTACAATATCATAACTACAGACAAGGGTGAAGATGCCATCAAGAAAGTCTCTAACGAGGAGTTCGACCTGCTCATTTCAGATATAAGGCTGCCGGATGTCAATGGTATCACCGTACTGAAGGAATCCAAGATCGTCCAGCCGAAGTTAGACGTGGTTATCATAACAGGATATCCCACGCTGGAGGATGCAAAGGAATCCGTTAAACTCGGCGCATTCGAATTCATAGAAAAGCCTTTCACCCCTGAATTCATGATTAATGTCGCCAAAAAGGTATTCGACAACAGGGGCTGGATACTCAGGAAGGCATTTATCGATGAGTTCAGGAACGAGATCGTATCTCTAAGGGATACGGAAAATCCGGTCATTTTTTACAAGGAAGGCACATGGGCAAGACCCATAAGGAACGGGCTGTGGGAAATGGGCTGTGACATCAGATACTGGCTGCTCAGCGGACAGCTTATGTATATTGACCTGCCGGACAACCTTACGATGGTAGCAGCAGGCGAGGCTTTTGCAAAAATACTCTCAGGCGGCGGGCAGACAGAAGAGCTTATATCTCCCATGACAGGCAAGGTCGTTGAACTCAACCATCAGGCAAATACAGCTATGAGCGCCCTTGTCCGTGACAATTTGAGCGAGGGCTGGCTTCTTTGGCTGGCGAGGATTGAACCTTTAAAAGTCTAATAAATATATACAGGAGGATAGTATGGCAGAGGAACCCAAAATCTTGGTAGTTGACGACGAACTGGTTGTAATAAAAAGCGCTGAAAGGGTCTTGGGTAGCGAGGGGTACAAAGTCGAAGGGGCACTCGGGGGAAGAGAAGCCATAATGAAGATAGAACAGAACACCTACGATCTTGTTTTTACAGACCTTAAAATGCCGGAGGTCGACGGGATAACGCTTATACGGTGGATAAAGAAATCAAGGCCATCCATAGGGATTGTTATCATTACAGGTTATCCCTCCCAGGATACCATTAAAGAGGCACTGGAACTCGGGATTATAGATTATGTGCCTAAACCGTTTACTCCCTCTGTTTTGCTTGATGTTACTGAAAGGGCTGTTGAATGGATAAAGGGCATAAAACCTGAAGAAGAGAAGGTTGCTGAGGAATTCCCGCCTGCTATGGCAGCGGAGCTTGACAGGGTAATTCATGATTTTAAAAGAAAGCCCGGCTGTCTTATCCCGGTGCTGCAGCGAGCCCAGGAAATAGTGGGATATCTTCCCCCAATAGTCCAGAAAAGGATTTCCAAAGGACTGAACATATCAGCAGCGGAAATTCATAGCGTTGTCTCATTCTATTCCTTTTTCACCATGAAGCCCAGGGGTGACCACAATATAAGAGTATGTCTCGGAACCGCCTGTTACGTAAAAGGCATAGAGACAGTCGTTAGTAAAATTAAAGAAACCTTGAAGATAAACGTTGGGGACACCACAGAGAACAGAAAATTTTCTCTCGAAGGCGTCCGTTGCCTTGGCGCCTGCGGGCTTGCGCCTGTCATGGTTGTGGACCAGGAAACATATGGCGCTATGTCCCCAAAGAAGGCTATAGGAATTATCAGCCAATATGATCCAACGATTGCCGGGGCAGAATCATCTGCAGCAGGAGAAGAAATAACAGAAGAAGTGGCAGAAAAGGAGGGATAAAATGCCTAGATTGACGATACAAGACCTTCAGAAGATTAAAGAAGGCCATAAAGCAGAATTCACTCTGAGAGAGGGTGGATACAGGGCAAAAGTTACGGTTCATATGGGCACATGCGGGATCGCCGCCGGCGCCAGGGACGTCATGACCTCCCTTATGGACGAAATAGCCAAGGCTAAAGTCAACGATGTCATAGTTACAACCTCAGGTTGTGCCGGGCTCTGCGCGCGCGAGCCATTGGCAACAGTCGAGATAATGAAACAACCACCGGTTAAATACTGCGACCTGAATGCCGAGAAAATCAAAGAAATATTTAAAGAACATGTTATGGGTGGTAACCCTGTGGAAAAATATGCATTGGTGGTTGGAAGTGAAACCACTTATTAAAAATTCAAAATGCAAAATGAAAAGTGCAAAATTAAGACAGTATCGCTCCTTAATTTTTAATTTCATAATTTTAATTTCAAATTTTGCATTCCTGTAGAGGAGGATTTTGATGGAAAAATTTCGTGCAAATTTAATGTTATGTGCGGGCACAGGCTGCGTTGCCAGCGGAACCATGAAGGTGAATGCCGCCCTTAAAGAAGAATTAAAAAAGAGGGGTCTTGAAGAAGAAATCAAGATAGTCCTGACAGGTTGTAACGGTTATTGCGCAGAAGGCCCCGTAATGTCTGTCTATCCAGATCAAATCTTCTATCAGGCATTAACCGTGGAAGAGATCCCGAAATTGGTTGAAGAGCATTTTCTGAAAGGCAGGCCATACCAGAAACTGATGTTCAAAGAGCCTGAGAAGAGAGTGGCTATTCCTCTCATGCAGGAAATCCCTTTTTTCAAGTATCAGGTTTTAAGGGTTTTGAGGAATAAGGGACTCATTGACCCTGAAAAGATCGAGGAATATATTGCGAGAGACGGTTATCAGGCAGCAGCCAAGGCCCTCACAGAGATGACTACAGAAGATATAATTAAGGTGGTGAAAGACTCAGGATTGAGAGGAAGGGGCGGAGCAGGCTTCCCGACCGGGTTGAAATGGGAATTTGCCTCAAAGGTCAAATCTGATATCAAATTCATGCTCTGCAATGGTGATGAAGGCGACCCGGGAGCATTCATGGACAGGTCTGTCATGGAGGCAGACCCGCATTCAGTCATCGAAGGGATGGTTATCGGCGCCAGGGCAATCGGCGCACACCATGGCTATATTTATGTCAGGGCCGAATATCCCCTGGCCGTGAAACGTCTTCAGATCGCAATAGATCAGGCTACTGAGGCAGGGCTGCTGGGTAAGAACATCCTTGATACAGGTTTTGATTTCGAGCTTGAGATATATCAGGGCGCAGGCGCCTTTGTTTGCGGTGAAGAGACCGCTCTGATGCGCTCAATAGAGGGGAAACGCGGGATGCCGCGTCCAAGACCCCCTTTCCCCGCACATAAGGGCTTATGGGATAAGCCGTCGGTATTGAACAATGTTGAGACACTGGCACAGATTGCCCCGATAATCCTGAATGGCTCTGATTGGTACAGGAGCCTTGGGACTGAAAAGAGCACAGGCACAAAGGTCTTTGCGCTTACGGGGGCTATCAATAATGTCGGGCTGGTTGAGATCCCGATGGGAATTCCTCTCAGGAGAATCATTTATGACATAGGCGGAGGACCAAAGAGGGGCAGGAAATTCAAGGCTGTTCAGCTCGGCGGTCCTTCAGGAGGCTGTATCCCCGAAAGTCTTCTCGATATACCTGTAACTTATGAAGACATTGTTGCCACAGGCGCTATTGTGGGCTCGGGCGGCATGGTCGTAATGGATGACAATACGTGTATGGTTGGAACAGCCAAATTCTTCCTCGAGTTTACAGCAGACGAATCCTGCGGCAAGTGCACTCCATGCAGGGTCGGGACAAAAATTCTTCTGGATATACTTACAGATATTTCAGAAGGCAGGGGTAAAGAAGGAGATATCGAAACACTGCAAGACCTTGGAAGGGACATCATCGCGGCATCATTATGCGGACTCGGTCAAACAGCGCCGAATCCGGTGCTTACGACAATAAAATACTTCAGAGAAGAATATGAATCGCACATA
Source organism: Nitrospirota bacterium (assembly GCA_040753635.1). Classification (GTDB taxonomy): domain Bacteria; phylum Nitrospirota; class Thermodesulfovibrionia; order Thermodesulfovibrionales; family UBA6898; genus JBFMDL01. The sequence continues at coordinate 38,753 of JBFMDL010000011.1, forward strand.
AAAGACGGCTGGTGCAAGGCAGGCGTCTGCCGTGACCTCTGCTCTTTCTGGATAGACGAAAAACTATGCAAAGGATGCGGTGCATGTTTAAGGGGATGTCCGTCAAAGGCCATTCTCGGTGAAAAGAAGAAGCCGCACAAGATTATTCAGGAGCTATGTGTCCATTGCAGAAGCTGTTATGAGGCATGCAAGTTCAAATCAATAAAGATATTGCCTGCTCATTATGAAGGCGAACCGTCTGAATTGCTTGAAGCAGCGGCAGCAGGCGGACAAGAAAAAAAGGGGGAAGCATAAATGGTAGAACTAACAATAGATGGCAAAAAAGTTTCAGTAGAAGACGGCACTACAATACTTAAGGCTGCTCAGCAGATTGGCATTAAGATACCAAATCTGTGCTATGACAAAAGGCTCAGGCCTTATGGAGCCTGCAGGCTCTGTGTTGTAGAAGCAGAAAAAAATCCAAGACTTTTAGCTTCTTGTTCAACCCCTGTAGCCCCGGGAATGGTTATTTTGACAGACACCCCCAAACTCAGGAAAGTCCGTCAGACTGTCCTTGAACTCATGCTCATCCATCATCCTCTTGACTGTCCTATCTGCGACAAGGCCGGCGAATGCGATCTCCAGGATATATCATATGAATATGGGAAACCCGAAGGGCGCTTCATAAGACACAGGAAAGCTTCTCCTCCTGATGTCAGAGGCCCTCTGGTGGAGCTTACCGCTAACAGATGCATTCTTTGCGGAAAATGTGTGCGCATATGCAGCGAGCATCAGGGAAGAGGCGCTCTCGGATTAATCGGGAGGGGGTTCCCGACTGTAGTTCAGCCGGCCTTCGGGGAAATACTCGAGTGTGATTACTGCGGACAGTGCATCGACATCTGTCCTACAGGAGCGCTCCTGAGCAAACCATTCAAGTTCCAGGCGCGGGCATGGTTCCTTGAAGAAAAAGACACTATCTGTCCTTTCTGCGGCTGTGGATGCACGCTCACGCTCGGGGTGAGGGAAGGCAAGATTCTCAGGTCAAGGGGCAAGGAAGATAACGGGCGCAGCGGTGGCAATCTGTGCGGCAGGGGGCGTTTCGGATTTGACTATATATACAGCGAAAACCGCATTAAAACCCCTTTTATCAGAAAAGAAGGGAACCTTGTGCCTGCAACCTGGGATGAAGCTCTGTCCTACATAAGCGACAGTCTCAAATACATCATGAACAATTCAAAAGGAAAGGAATCAATAGGCGCCATAGGCTCTCACCGGTGCACAAATGAAGATAACTTCATGCTGAGGAAGTTTATGCTGAATGTCATAGGTTCGAACAATATGGATTCATCGGCTGCTTTCGGATACTCGAAAGTCCAGAAGGCCCTGAATACCGCATTCGGGCTAAAAAACCATCCCATTAACATGAAATCACCGCTGGGCAAGGATGTTATCCTTATTGTAGAGTCTGATATCAGCATTACCCACCCTGTTTTCGGCCTTAATATACTTCAGGCAAAAAGAGATGGGGCAACGCTTATCACCGCTGACTCCAGAGAAACAAAACTTACACGGCACAGCACAAATTATCTGAAAATGAAACAGGGCACTTCCGTCGCATTCCTTAACGGGCTAATGAAGATCATTATGGACAGAGACCTCTTTAACAGAGAAATTGTCTCTAAAACCCCGGGGTTTTCTGATTTCGAAAAAAGTCTCGGAGATTATTCCCCTGATAAGGTTTCGGAAATAACCGGCATATCGGAAGCGGAACTTGTTGACACGGCCGAGAACATTGCAAAGGCAAAGAACAGGATGATCGCCTTTACCGTCGGTCTGGCTGAAAACGCAAAAGGGATTGATACGGTTCTGGCGGCGTCAAATCTGATCATCCTTCTGGGCGAGGATATAGATTCTCTCCAGATACCTGCCGAATATGCAAACACCTATGGGGTATATAATATGGGGATCAGGCCGGATGCCGGCAAATCTTCAGGGAAAAACCTTTTCGATATGCTTTATGAGTCAGGCTCCCTGAATGCGCTTTATATAATGGGTGAGGACCCTGTCTCTTCATTTCCCTACAATTCGAAGATCATAAGGGCGCTTAAGTCCCTCGAACTTCTTGTGGTTCAGGATATTGCCTTAACGGAAACGGCCAAGCTTGCGCACGTAATACTGCCTGCTTCGAGCTGGGCTGAAAAAGACGGCTCATTCATAAATGCCGAAGGCATTACACAGAGACTGCACAGGATAGTGGATGCCCCGGGACAGTCTCTGCCGGACTGGCAGATACTCAGAAACCTGTCATTATCGATGGGCGCTGATATCTCAGCCAGAAACCTTGAAAGCGTTACAGAAGAGATAAAGAGCACAATCAGAACCGACCAGACTTCATCTGACAAGAGGGTATTTAACACTGTATTGTATTCACCCGGTGAAGAGCCGGACAGCGAATATCCGCTGTCGCTCGTGACGAGGGATGTCCTGCAGCATTCAGGCACCATGTCAACCAGATCAAAGGCACTTGACCTGGTTGTTTCAGAGGCTTATCTTGAAATAAACGAGGATGACGCTGGAAAATTCGGAATAACTGACAACAGCCATGTCAAGGTTACATCGAGACGCGGGACCGTTTATCTGAAGGCGAAAATTACCGATGCCGTTCGGCAGGGGACATTATTCACTTCCATCCATTTCCCTCACGGACGCGTCAATGCGCTCACTTATCCTTCGGAGAACGGGACAGGCTGTGCGGATGCGGTGAAGATAGAAAAAGCTTAAAAGGAGTGCATCAAAAGGGAGAATATTGTTAAAAAAGAACGTAGAACACTTATGTCCGGATAAAACAATAAGGATAATTAATCCGGATTCATTGTCAGTATCTTTTGACAAAAGCATGCCGGTTTGTCCCCGTCCTTTTTTTAATAAAAGGGAGATGGATCGAGGCCCCCTTTGCCGAAAGGGATTTGAAGGTATCAACAGGTGAAAATAAGCGAAATCAGACATATACTCAATGCCGTTATAATTTCAAGAGATGAGGATATGGACACAGATATTATGAGAGCTTACTGCGCTGACCTTATGAGCGATGTGCTCGCATTCTCCATCACAAACTCCCTCTTGATAACGCATCTGACAAATGCTCAGGTAATCCGGACTGCCGAAGTTGCGGATATAAAGGCTATAGTGTTTGTCGAAAGCAAAAGGCCCGACATTGAGACAATTGCGATGGCAGACGGCAAAAAAATTCCCCTGCTTGTGACCGGTTTTTCGATGTTCGATACCTGTGGCAGACTTTATGAGAAAGGACTTCGCAGTCAACCGGATACGGATTTTTTTAATGAATAAAAGCGAGGAAGGAGTCTTTTTTCTGACAGGCAAGGATTTTACCAATGCAGGAGCTGCATCGAGCAATTTAAAAGGGATACTTGAAAAAAAGGGAGTTCAGCCGAGCATTATCAGGAGGGCGGCTATCGCTGCCTTTGAAGCGGAAATGAACGTTATTATTTATGCTGTTGCAGGAATGATGAACTATTACGTGACCCCGGAAATGATAAGGGTTGTAATCCAGGATATGGGACCAGGCATTGAGAATATTGAGCTTGCTATGAAGGAAGGATATTCAACAGCGCCTGATTACATCAGGGAAATGGGCTTCGGCTCAGGGATGGGGCTGCCGAATATAAAGAAAAACACCGACAAAATGACGATCAATTCAGTAGTAGGAGAAGGGACCACTCTTGAATTTATCATAAATATAAACAAGACTTCCTGATACATTAAAGGAGATCAAGCCATGAAACTGCAGGAAATCGTCGACAGCCTTTCTTTAAGCATAAAAACGCCTGCACTGGATCTGAACAGGGAAGTGACAGGCGGATATGTAAGCGACCTTCTTTCCGACGTGATCGGGAATTCGAAAGAAGGTTATATCTGGATAACACTCCAGATACATCTAAATATCGTCGCTGTCGCTTCACTAAAGGGTCTTGCCGGAATTATACTGGTAAACAACAGGACTCCTGACGAGGATACCCTGAAAAAAGCTTTAGAAGAGAATATCCCGATAATGACAAGCTCTCTCCCCACTTTTGAAATAGTCGGCAGGCTTTATAACCTCGGCCTGAGATGCCAGTAGAATTTATAGCAGACCTGCATATACATTCCTGCCTGTCTCCCTGTGCGGAACTATCGATGACTCCACGCGGGATTGTTGAAAAAGCCGCCTCTATCGGGATAAACATCCTGGCTGTCTGTGACCATAATTCTGTTGAGAACGTTGAAGTAACAAGAGACCTCGCAAGAAAGAAAGGGATAAATGTCGTTCCCGGCCTCGAGATTAATTCATCTGAAGAGGCGCACATACTCGGACTTTTTAGAGACCTTGAGAGCGCATTTAAAATGCAGGAGATTGTTTACGAAAATCTGCAGCCGGGAGAAAACGACGAGGACAGGTTCGGGATGCAGGTTGTTGTTAATGAAATAGACGAGGTTCTGGGTTTTAATAAAAGACTTCTTATTGGCTCGACAAATCTCACTGTTAATAAACTTGTTGAATCGATACAGGGTTTGGGCGGGGTTGCTATAGCAAGCCATATTGACAGGGAGGGTTTTGGAATAATCGGGCAGCTCGGGTTTATCCCGCCTGATATAAAATTCGATGCGCTCGAGATATCGTACAGGATAAAACATAGCGAGGCATTGATTAAGTTTGATGAATACAGGCATATACCTTTTGTCTCTTCCTCTGATGCCCACAGGATAGAGGACATCGGCAGGAGCACAACCAGATTTCTTATGAACCATTCAACCTTTGAAGAGATGGGACTGGCGTTAAAGGGGATTGACGGCAGAAGGGTCAGATTTTGATCGAGATTCTGGATCGATTTACACTTTTAAAATGCTTATCCTCAATGAAAGAGGGATAAATGGCAAAGGACAGAAAAGGAATTGGCAATAGAGCTTATCAAAGAACGGAAGTCTATTGAAATGGAACGCAAACTGGAGGGAAATAGACTGAATTATGCTGGGAATAAACGAGGCGACGAATACAGATTTAAAGGTTATTGACCCCGTTCGAGGAAACCTGCTAACGGGGCCGAAAGGCTGATGCAGAGTGGCTGGAAGCTGCACAATTTTTTCTAAAAATACTTTATAATTATAGCAATTCCTAAACTCGTCAAGGAAATAAATAAAAATGCTGACACAGAAGAAAGCAATAGAACTGCTGAAAAAAGAACTTCCAAAGTTAGCATCCGAATATGGCGTAAGAAGAATTGCCATTTTCGGGTCGTATGCAAAAGGAGAGCAGAAAAAAAAGAGTGATATTGACATACTCATTGACATAAAAAAACCTTTAGGCCTTGATTTTGTCGAACTTGTTGACAGGCTTGAGAAAATATTGGATACCGAGGTTGATGTGGCTACATTTGATTGCTTCAAACGGAGTTTTCATAACCCGAGATACAAGCATATTGCTGAAGATATCAAAAAAAACATGATCTATGTCTAAGAAACGAAGAGACAAAGACTTTCTTGGCGATATTAAAGAAGCGATGGATTTGATCGCTTCTTATTCAAAGGGCCTTACCTATAAGAAATTCCTCGCAGACAGAAAGACGCAGGACGCCGTTGTCCGTAACTTTGAAGTGATAGGAGAAGCAGCAAAGAATATTTCGTCTGCTTTAAAAGCAAAACATCCCGAAATACCGTGGAAGAGCATAGCTGGATCGAGGGATAAGCTCATCCATTTCTATTTCGGCATTGATTATAAGATAGTCTGGAACATAAGCAAGAAAGAACTTCCAAAACTTTCACGGCAAATCAAAAAAATCATCGAAGCGGAGGCGTAGTGATGCCCTCGCTTTATGTTTCAATATAAACTGCATTGCTTTAAGGACTTGAAATCACAAGTTGTGATTTCAAGTTGTAAGAGGGTAATCATGCCGAGAATAAATGAGGCGACTGATACCGATTTGAAGGTTATTGAAAGGTTACAGCAGATTGGCTGGAGGCGGGGAGATACTTTGCTGTATCAGCAGGAGTATGCTTTAAGCCAGGAATAGCAAAGGATGTCCGAGGGCGGAAAAACATGATATAATTTTAAGGATTAAATGAATTCAAAGGCAGGTAAAAAGTGAAAAAAATAGATCGGATAAAAAATATAATCATACAACATAAGGATGAACTGAGAGATAAATATAAAATCCTGGAGATCGGCATTTTTGGCTCTTATATACGAGGAGAACAGAAAAGGAAAAGCGATATTGACATACTGGTTAGATTTGACGAGCCTGTGAGCTTGCTTCAATGGGTGAGCGCAGAGAATTATCTTTCGGACTTATTAGAGATTAAGGTTGACATGGTGCCTAAAGAAGATGTAAGACCAGAACTCAAAAAAAGAATCTTAAAAGAAGTAGTTTACGTATGAAACATGGAAAGATATAGCTGGCATGAGGGATAAAGTCATACACTTCTATTTTGGCGTAAAATTTAAAAGAGTTTGGCTGGCAGTGAGAGAAGACATTCCGAAGATAAAACCTCATATAAAGAAAATCCTGAAAGATATTAAAAAACAAGAACACGCCAAAGAGCAGGCAATAAAAAAAACAAAGATTGAAAAATAAATGGCAAATATTTTTGCCGGAACAAGCGAGGCCACAGATAGGGATTTAAAGATAATTATCTACTATAAAACCTTTAAAAAGGACAAAAATAATTATGATGCTTGAACTTTCAGTTGAAAGCACATTTTCCGCAGCGCATCAGTTACATGGCTATGAAGGCATATGTAAAGATGTTCATGGTCATAACTTTACCGTAGAAGTTACGCTCAGTGTAAAAAGGCTAAATGAGATAGGTTTCGGAATTGATTTTTTAGATCTGAAGAATGATTGATGATGCCCCGACCTTCGTTGAACAAGGAGCGACTCTGCCCATATCCTAAGCAGCCTCCTCCTTTCCGTCAAGCTTTCTCTTTTCCAGCGCAACAAGCAGTTTCGGTATTTCCCTGTAGCCCCTGA
>JBFMDL010000012.1:0-44000 GCA_040753635.1 Nitrospirota bacterium
TGTACTATCGATGAGGAGATGTCTCATGGCTAAGGAGCAGAAGGCAGCGGGCTCTTGACGAACACAAGATCTTTTAGGCATTCATAGAGCTTATCCCCTACTCCACGAACTCGCTTCAATTGTTCAAGCGATTTATATCCACTGATAGCTTTTCGGTGATCGACTATTGCACGCGCTGTCTTAATTCCCACTCCTGGGAGTGCTTGCAGTTCCTCCTCTGTTGCTTTATTCAAATCAAGCTTTTTCAGGCCTGACCCCGCTTTCTCCTTGTATGTCTGGCATCGTTCCTCTAAGGTAAGAGCACTCGCCCACATTGCATAGATTAAGCCGCTAACAATCGCTACAGCAAGCAAAAGAGAGACCATTTTGAAAGATAAGCTTTTGCCCGTCTCCATATCTACTCCGACAAAATCCATATATGTCGAGTTTATAACAGACCTGCACTTGAAAACAACTGAGAAATTCAGACACCCGTCAATTCATAACATCTCTTTTTCATTGACAACAGTGATGGAATGACACCCCCCGGATTTTTTGCGTAGTGAAGTTGTTTGCCTGACCCACACTAAATTTTCCGGCATGGCGAAAAAAGGCTGCATATTGTTATGATATACTTAATTATGAATAAGGAAAAATCAAGAATCAAACAGCTCGTCATAAAGAGCTATTCATCTGTAGCATCAGGCTCGCCATCCTGTCTTCTCTCAAACAACTGCTGTGCACCTGACAACGCCTTAAGCCTTCTCGAAACCGGCAGACGTCTCGGATATTCTGATGAGGAACTGAAAATAGGTCTCGGCGAGGCGAATCTCGGCCTCGGGTGCGGCAACCCCAGTGCTATCGCGGACCTGCGCGAAGGCGATATAGTCCTTGACCTCGGAAGCGGCGCAGGCTTTGATGCCTTCCTTTCCTGCATGAAAGTCGGAAGGACAGGGTTTGTCATCGGAGTCGATATGACACCCGGGATGGTCGAGAAGGCGACAGTCAATGCAAAAAAACTGGGGATAAGAAATGTTGAGTTCAGGCTGGGTGATATTGAAAAGCTGCCTGTTGATGACTCATCTGTTGATGTTATCATATCCAACTGCGTCATCAATCTTTCACCTGATAAGCAGGCTGTATTCGATGAAGCATTCCGGGTATTGAAATCAGGAGGCAGGCTCGCTATCTCTGATGTGTTGAAAAAAGGGGATTTCTCACAATCCGTCCTTCGGAATGAAAACGCTTACAGCGGCTGAATAACAGGCTCTGTTCCCGTGGAGGAACTGACAGACATCCTGAAAAAAGCCGGTTTCATCGACATTGTGATAGAGAACAAGGATAACAGCGACGAGATTATCAGGAACTGGAACTTCGGAGAAGGGGTCGAAAAGATGGTCTTTTCAGCCTATATAAAGGCGAAAAAGCCTCGTTAAATTAATCTTGCCATCTTGTCTTACGAACTCCCGAAGCCTCCAGGATTTTTTCAGCCAGATGTAAAGTATTTCTGATATTATCGTCGACCGGATGACCGTAATTCTCCTGGTCAAAAATGGGTATATGTACAGTTACATCCGGCCTCATCTTTCTTTCGTGTGAATATGTGACTTCATTGTGATCGACTATAGTCGTATCGCACATATGCAGCGGGTCACAGGTATTGGAAAGCGATTCTGCAACCCTCCTCACGTCACGAATCACTTTCCCGAATTCAGGGTCATCAGGGCTTGCATTCTTATGATCTTCAGGGAAAGTGCCGTACAGATTGAGCTGGAACCCTATCTGGATCATCCCGCCCTTCTTGCTCGTAATGTAATACGGCTCGGAATCATAACAGATCCTGCGCTTTCTTATGGTATCAAGCAGTTCCTGCTCGCTTGAAAAAAGACCCTTGATATTCAGCCTGTATTCCATTTTAGATCAGGTGGCGTCAATTGAAGGACCCCGGCGCTGGAAAATCTTTTTTATACAGCAGCCCTTTTTATCTTGCCGAATTTATTCAGTATAAAATCATATTTGTGCTTAAGCTCGACAATCGACCTAAGAAGAACAGCGTATAAGGGATTCGATTTCAAATACGGCTTCAATGTGTTGGCCATTTTCACCAGATGGGCCTCGCATTCCTCCACGCAGCTGAATGAAGGATCATTGGATATCTCGTCACACGTATAAAATATTTCAAGGAATATATCCGAAATCAGGCAGAACTCATTAAGGATCGTCTGGGAAATTGCCTCATCCTGAGTTATTTTTTTCTTCCTGAGCCTCCGCATGAATTCCACATGCTCGGACTGTATATTCTTCAACTGCTTTACAATCAATTTCAGGTCATCGTTACTCCTGTTGAATATATTCTTGTACACAAAAGACTTCGAAATTTTTTTCCAGTGCTTAGAATGGTTTTTTTTCCATTCGGCCATATCGGACCAGAACGATATGAGGTTCCTGTCGAAATCGTCGCGTTTTGCAAACAGAGTGTAAGTTTCGAACGCAAGCTCATCAAGCCGCTTGCCCATATCTATGATTTCTTTAATTTCTTTCATCTTTAAACACTACTCCTTAATGCAATTTCTTATATTTTCTAAATTAAAGATTAACATATTTCAGGCTAAAAATATAAACAATATTTTATAGAATGTTAAAAATCAATCTAAGACCTTGAATTTCATGTAAAATCTAACGCAAGAATCCCCCTTTAAGGACATCCAGCCTCTGCCGGGCATAGCGTCCCATGCTGTTGTCGGGTTGTATCTTTATCCGGGCAGAAGGTGACAGGGTTGGTGGCACATGAGCTTATAGCAATTGGCATAAAATAAAAAATAATATGTGGATAAACCTTAGCATTAATTCTAATTATATCTTACAGGTATGGCAGTTTGAAGTGCCCCATTTCTTTACACTTACTAATGTTCTCAAAATTGGATAGACATTTTGTCAGAAAATCTCCCCTTGCCCCTCTCGTAGAGTCGAGTCTCCGACTTTGCCAAAGAGGGGTATATTCCTCCCTTTGGCAAAGGGAGGTTGGGAGGGATTTTATTGAAATTATGTGCGTTCTATTATGAGAACCTTAATAAAGAAATTTCCATAAGATACATCAAAATTGTGCCGTGCACCCTTAGAGTGTACAAGATGACATTCGCTTCAGTCATTCCCGCTTGTCGGGAATCCTTCTTGCAGAAAGACTCCCCGAATACAACGGGGCAGGCCGGACAAGCCGGAGTGACAACGAGGAAATTCCAATTGGCAGATTTGGAAAGCATATATATTTTGCAGAAAAACTGTTAAATAATCTAAAATTAAAAAAAGAAATTTCCTGAGATCTTGGCAAAATGAAAAATATTCGGATCGGCATTCCAAGGGCTTTGCTTTATTACAGCTATGCATGTTTCTGGAAGGCATTTTTTGAAAAACTCGGATTTGAAACAATAGTCTCTCCGGAGACTACCGCGGGAATTCTTAAGGACGGCATACGGAGAAGCGTAAGCGACCTCTGTCTTCCTGTCAAGACATTCATGGGACACATCGACTGCCTGAAGGACAGTGTTGATTATCTTTTTATACCAAGATATGTGAGCGTGGAGCAGGATTCATACATGTGTCCGAAAATAATCGGCCTGCCGGATATGACAAAGGCCTGCTTCAGGCGCCTGCCTTCAGTGATCGATCCGTTGATGCATATGAAAAAAGAAGGGGAAAAGGCCTTTCTTTCGTTCTCCCGGCAGATTGCAGATGCTCTGTTATTGAACCGCAAGGAGGTCGAAGAGGCAATTCCAAATACCGCTGATGCAGTGACAGGCTTTCCCGACCGGCCGAACATCTCATCCGTTCCTTTATTCAACAAGGGAAAAGACGATTTATTCTCTGACAGCAGGGTAAATATAGGCGTGATCGGAAGAAGTTATATTTTATTCGACAAACATATCAGCAAAAACCTTTTCAGAACCCTTTCAGATCTTAACGCAAACCCGGTATATATTCATCCGTCGGGAGATGAAATAAAAGAGGCTATGACCATAATTCCAAAATGGGTCTATTGGAACATGGGGAAAGAGGTGGTGGCCTCTGCCCATTATTTCTTCAAGAACCCGGATATCGACGGCGTCATTAATGTATGCAGCGCTGCCTGCGGACCCGACTCCTTCACAGGCGACCTCATCCGTAAAAGACTGAATCAGAGGGACAAACCATTTATGTCTCTGAGCATTGATGAACATTCTTCCGATGCCGGCATACATACAAGAGTAGAAGCATTTATTGACATGCTTGGGAAAATGACAGTATGAAGCTTACAGTGCCGCACATGGGACTGCTTCACGTCGCCTATACCAGAGTGCTCCGTAATAACGGCGTTGACATGCACCCTCCGCCCAGGGCAACATTAAAAACTCTTAATCTCGGAGTAAAATATTCACCTGAATTCGCCTGCCTTCCCTTCAAGATCAACCTCGGCAACATGATAGAGTCCCTTGAATCAGGCGCTGATGCCATATTGATGCCGGGGGGATACGGCCCCTGCAGATTCGGATATTATGGCGTTGTACAGGAACAGATACTCAGGGAACTGGGATATAAATTCAGGATGTCAACAACAGACAATCCTGACAGACTGTCCGATATGATAGGAACAATAAGGGATATCAGCGACATTAAGAATAAACTCGACGGCTACAGAGTATTTTATCTTATCCTCATGAGAATGGCCGCCCTCGACAGTGTTATTGCACTGTATCACTACTACAAGCCCAGGGAAATAAACAGGGGGGAAACAGACTCGATAATGAGCGAAGCAATAAGACTTATTGACATGGCCGATACATATGCAAAACTCTTAAGGGAGCACATCAGGGTCAAAAAACTTTTCAGAGATATAAGGACAGACAAGAAATTCAGGCCGCTCAGGATAGGAGTATTGGGGGAAATTTTTGTTACAATAGAACCGTTTGCAAATCTGAATGTTGAAAAGAAACTTGCCGAAATGGGGGTGGAGGTGGTAAGGGGCGTCTGGCTCAGCGACTGGCTGAATGACAGGTTCAGGTTTAAACCGTTCAGGCGCAACCAGACAAAGTTTTCCGCCGGGATTGCGAGGGGTTATCTCAACTACCCTTCAGGAGGAGAGAGCATAGAGACTGTAGGAAAAACATTGATGTTCTATAATAAAGGCATAGACGGGGTTCTTCATATCATGCCTTTTACATGTATGCCTGAACTTGTAGCCTCAACCATCATACACAGGATAAGCAAGGATATGAACTACCCTGTGCTTTCAATGATCTTTGATGAACATGTATCGGAAGCAAATCTTGTCACAAGACTCGAGGCATTTGTAGACCTTCTGGAAAGGAGAAGATTTGGAAGGATATCTCGGAATTGATGTAGGCTCTGTAACAACAAAAGTAGTCCTTTTAGGCTATAACGGAAATATCCTGTGGAATTCATACCGCAAGACAATGGGACAGCCTATAAAGGCGTTGCAGTCAGCATTCTCATCCCTGAAAAAAGATCTCGGGGATGTGAAAGTCAGGGGAGTCGGCACAACAGGAAGCGGGAGAAAACTGGCAGACCATGTCATTGGCGCTGACAAGGTAAAAAATGAGATTACGGCACATGCTGTATCTGCGATACATCTCGCGCCTAATGTCAGGACAGTGGTGGAGATCGGCGGTCAGGATTCAAAACTTATTCTCATCAGAAACGGCGTTGTAGTGGATTTCTCGATGAATACCGTATGCGCTGCAGGCACGGGGTCGTTCCTGGAACACCAGGCTGTGAGGCTCGGTATAAGCATTGAGGAACTCGGCGCTCTTGCCGTTTCCTCGGCATCTCCTGCAAGGATAGCGGGCAGATGCACCGTATTTGCGGAATCCGACATGATACACAAGCAGCAGATGGGGCACAACCTCGGAGATATCGTTGCAGGACTATGTGACGCGCTTGTCAGAAATTATCTTAATAACCTTGCCAGGGGGAAAGATTTAAGCGAGCCGATCATATTCCAGGGGGGCGTTGCTGCAAACCCCGGCATCAAGGCCGCATTTGAAAGAGAACTTAAGAAAGAGTTTCTCGTCCCTGAATATTATCCTATTATGGGGGCGATCGGCGCAGCTCTGCTTTCGATGGATACTGCTGAAACCAGGTTCAAGGGCTTTTCGGTATCTGAGCAGCGTCTCTTCACATCGAGTTTTTACTGTTCCGACTGCCCGAACGCCTGCGGCGTGATAGAGATAAACAGCAGCGAACGGATTATTGCGAGATGGGGCGACTCATGCGGGAAATGGGCAAAAGAGGTATTATAAGTTCAACTTTTTAATCTTTGATTGCACAAACAAGTTATTTCAAAATATGTCTCCACAAAAATTGCGATATTCGCAATCAAGACATTTATTTTTTAATTCCGCTGGTTGTGGCATTTGTTGTGATGATATCATTTGTCTGATTTTTTGGATTATCTCCTTGGTTTCGAGTTTTAAATCATTTGATAAATCAAAGATAAATGCATCTTCATTAGGAATCAAATATACGAATCCTTTATTAACCGTGCAATTGAATAAGTCCTCCAGAATTATGGCGTAACCCAAAAGTTGGTAAAGATGATTTTTATGGGGGTTGGAAGTCGAATATTTGAAATCTACAGGCATTACTGTCCGGTTAAATTTCCGCGCCTTGCATCCATCGAGGGGTTAACATAAATGGATCCTTTATTTTTCAATAAGTTAGCTCTTTCCATAGTCTGCTGTCCGGTAAAGTCCATATTTCATATCCAAAAGGTGCTTTCCAACTCGTGTGGATGCCGCCTCATAACTAAGCCAGTGATGCCTTTGCAGGCTTTTTAGAGGTACTTTCATGCTGTCCGGACTAATAAAGCACGTGAATATAGCCCCTTTTGTAAGCTCTTTCTGAGTTTTTTACCGGACACTACTGATCTACAGGATAAAATGTCTTAGGTGTTTTGATAAGCAAATCTACCTTGCCGGACAAACCGAGGTTTTTAGAATATACGTTTTTGTGAAATTCTCTCTCGCCGCTCGATAAGTCGTATTTTATAAGTTTTCTTCTATTTTCTAATCGGACTATCTTGTCTTCTGCTATTTTTCCATGCTCCATTTTAAAGGTGGGAATTTTTTCGACCGGCATAACATAATTGTAAAATACGACTCTCGGACAATAAATATATTGTTTAAGATCGCTGACTTTAAGCTGAATCATCTGTGGCTTCCTGTATCAGTTCCATCTTTGCTTTTATATCCCTTTCGCATACAGGAATCATGAGCAGCTTTCCAGCCTTACTATCAATCAGAGAAGATAATTTCAGGAAAAGTTCTTCTCTTTTGTTTTTGCTTAAAGTTCCTGAAAATCCGCTGAATTGAATTCTTTCAAGACCATAGTCTTTGCATGTCTCTGCTACTTTATTGCGAATTCCATCGTCTTCTATATCATAAAAAAGGTAAATAGTATTTTCTTCCATTTATTACCACTTAAAACTATAAGTTTTATAGACCCTTTTGCCATTTAGAAAAGCCGATAGATTTCTTGCCTGAATCTGGATGATCGACCTAATTTTATATCTCTTGCCTTCAAATAACTCTTTAGATTCTAAACGTTCAATTATTTTATTGCCGATTATCTTTCTTGTTTCGACTTCTAACAAACCATTTTTAATTTCGATAGATTCTCCAAGATTTATATGAGCTACTACAACTTTATCAACAACTGGTTGGCGAAACTCCTCAATCAAATCCAGGACCAGTGAAGGTTTCCCGGGTCTGTCCACATGAAGAAAACCCGCGAAAGGTTCAAGCCCTGCATTAACAATTGCGCCCCAGACATGTGAATATAAGATTCCGTATCCATAGTTCAGCAGCGAATTCACAGTATCTACCGCACCTCTTGTTACACGCCCAAAAAATTCAACTTTGCCGGCGATGATTTCTTTGATAGCATCCCAGTAAATACGACCGGACATACCCTCAATAGCCAGCAAGTTATTCCTTGTATCTTGAATACTCTTTCCATCAATGTAATCCAGCTTTTTGTTTATTGCTTTAAGTGAATCAGCAATTTTTTCAATTCTATTAAATCTTTCAATATCTGTTGATTTAATATATTTCCCGAAATACCTCAGAAGTTTCTCCTGATTTCTGATTTTTCCATTTACAATGACTTTTGAAAACTCAAGCCCTCTTTTATCGTTAAAGGCTAAGATTTGCTCTCTTCTTGACAGAACTGTTGCAGAAAGCATCGGAGATGAAAGCATTGCATAAGGTTTCCCGCTATTTGTTAAAAAATTTACCCTTATGCCTCTTTCGCAGAGTTCTTCAATGAGGTCGGACGATAAGGAAATTCCGCGTGAGGCTACTATCACTTCGTTGAGCCTGAAGAAAGGAAACTCGTATATAACCTTATTGCTTTTCTTAACTATTAGCCGTTCACTTTTTTTACTTAAAAAAATTCCAAACCCAGATAAAACAACCTGTGAAGAATCCCCGCTTTTAATGAGAGATATCCCCTCATCAATAAATATCTCATCAGAAACATCCTTATCAATTAATAAAGGAATCGGGTCTGCTTCTCCTGTGAAAAGATTGAACTGAGCAAGAGGCAGTTTTTCAACAGGCTGGTATTCTGGATGTATGCGGGTTGCCCCTGATGCAGTATTATCCATCTTTCCCCCTTAATGATTCTTGATTTTTCTCTCTGATAATGTAATCATATTATAGAAAAATGAAAGAATCCATTAGATATTTCAACAACGCAAAAGAAATATTGAAAAAAGTCCCTATTGAGGATAATACCTATACTGATATTAAACCTGTAAGAGAGGCTTTTGGGACTGCTTATCTGGCTATTTTAGAAGCTGTCAATGAGGTTTTGTTAAGAAAAGGGCTTACCAAAAAGGAACTCCCGACATCTGTGGACGCATACAGAAAGGCTCTGCAGAAACATGTGTCAGTTCATAACGGCAAGCTCTTTCGGGAATTCGAAAAACTTTATGACCTGCTTCACATAGCCGGATATTACAGAGGGCTTCTGTACGACACTTATGTTGTTAAAGATGCCTTAAAAGCTGCTAAGACATTTATAGAAAAAATCAGTCACAGTTAAGGCTCTTTGAAAACATTCGCTGAAATCTGGAGAGAGAAAGAGAAGAACTATGGAACTTCAATAGTTACAGTTAAGGCTCTTTGAAAACATTCGCTGAAATGGCTTCTTGAAGTAGTTTTTTACAAGAAAAACATTTGTTACAGTTAAGGCTCTTTGAAAACATTCGCTGAAATTCGTCGGCGTGAACCGAAGCGGATCTGTATTGACGGGTTACAGTTAAGGCTCTTTGAAAACATTCGCTGAAATTTTTCTGCTTCGTTTGCTCTGCCTCCCGACTGTCTGGTTACAGTTAAGGCTCTTTGAAAACATTCGCTGAAATACATGCATTTCATGGAGCCTGTTATCTTATATGTTCCAGTTACAGTTAAGGCTCTTTGAAAACATTCGCTGAAATACCAGCCTTCAAATATTGTGACCAGCTTACAAAATGTTACAGTTAAGGCTCTTTGAAAACATTCGCTGAAATTCTTAAATAGGAGAATTATGATACCAACAGAAACAGTTACAGTTAAGGCTCTTTGAAAACATTCGCTGAAATGAGGGATTTTTGTCTCCGCTGGTTCTTTTTGCATATGCGTTACAGTTAAGGCTCTTTGAAAACATTCGCTGAAATTTTGGTTAGATTATGTCGTTGACCTTAGCCATAACAGGTTACAGTTAAGGCTCTTTGAAAACATTCGCTGAAATCGCTTTTATTTTGCTTCAAAATCATCGATTTATACCGAAAGAATAAAAATTTTTTTCGAAAAGCCATTTTTTGAAATAAACCCTGAGGGGTTTGCGAAAATCAAAAGAGCCTTATAACTGTAAAGCGCCCTTGGCACTCCAGCTAATGCCTCTCGCATAAATAATGCGACGCTTAGTGAAGCCAAATAGGGGTTAGGATATTTTAAGTTTGAACCACCTCTTCGAGGGAAAGTGTTTTAGCAGCATAAAGAAGCGCTGCCTTTACGTCTTCTTTTTTGAGGAATGGGTATTCCTTCAGAATCTCTCCCTCGGTTTCTCCATAAGCGAGCTTTTCGAGAATTATCTCAACAGGCAGTCTGGTGCCCTTGATAACCGGTTTTCCGAACATTATATTAGGGTTTGTCTCTATTCTCGTTAACAGTCTTGCTCTCATTTGCTTCCTCCCCTCTAACTATTTGCCAACCAGTTATATGGCGACCGCCAGACCTTTAAGATGCCTCTAAATCGTTCGCGCTTAACATCTTTGAAATTCCTGATAAAAAAGCCATCTCCGGTTTCGTATTCCAGATAGTTGCCCTGAGTTATACGATACCATTGTTTGAAGGCTTTAACCATGAGATATTTCTTCAATTCTGTTTCCCATTCCTTGAGAAAATCTTTTTCCTTAACGCCGTTTGAAAGAATCCTACCGTTTAAGACATGATTTCCGTCCTCAATTATTTTTTCTTTTTTATTATTTTTATTAATCAGCACCTGCCAGCTCTGCATCACATCGAAGATAGCAGGATTTTGCTTATCTATAGCCCCTGAAGAGTCTGCCCTATAGGCAATAATCTTCATTTTAATGTTAGGCTGGGACATATAATGATGGAATCTATCCGGTCTTATTTTATCCCTTCTTTTGAGATTAATCTGACCTTTCATATTGGGTGACACAGCCATTCTTATGCTCACGTTCGGGGGAATTTTTGTTTGAGGCGACATCAATATGTCATTTGCATCAGCAGATATAAATTTTTCAAGATACTCTTTGCGGATTTGAGAACTTGGGTGAGATGAAAAAATGTTCCCTTTCATCGTTTTTTTTATGGACGTTTGAAGCCATTCTATAAGACCTTTTGCAGCCGTCCTAAACGGAGAATCTCCATTAAGCTTGCTTAGAAGTTGCTCCTTCAGTATGCTATTAGAAATCCGCTCCAAATAATTCCTTAGATTGTCTTTTCTTTTTTCCTGCATTTCTTCTTCTGTTAATTTTTTCTTGCTTTCAATTTTGGCTTTTTCAAAATCGAGTATATCTTTTAAAACTGCTGACGCAGGCTCTTTTCTAATAGGCACACCTTCTTTTGTAGTATTTTTCTTATTCGACATGCCATATGGCTCTTGTTTATGTGTAGCCATATGTTTCCTGTTCCAAACGGTGCTTAAAATGTCTATGGAATAATAGCGTGAATTTGCTGTTGATGGCTTTTCAAAACCTACTATAGGTTCTGGCGGGCTGAATTCTGGAAACCCGTCCACATCTTTCTTAGGGGCGAAGTTTTTAACCCGCTCAGCCCAATATTCATAATCTTTATAATCATAAAAGCCCCTTTCATGCCAAGCATAAGGAGGTACCTGAAAAGCAACGAGCATTGCATCAATAGCATGATTAATAGTAGCTTCCTTTTCGACATCAAGTTTTTCAGCAAGTTTATCGAAGTCAGGGAAGATTAACCTCCTGTAAACTGCCGTGTGCCTGCCGTTAACAAGCCTTATTTCAGGGGTCGTGCCGCAGGCATTACTTATCTGCTGGGAGAGAAACCTTGCCAACGGCCTTGGCCCTCTCTGAGTTGTAGTTGCCTCAAGAAGGTTTTGTCCGATTATCGACAATTGAGTTTCGGCCTTTGCATATCCTTTTGTGAGAAGGTTTAATATTCCTTTCTTGATGGTATGAAATATATGCCTTAGCTTCTGTTTTTCTCGGTCATCAACATATTTGCAATAGGCGTTATATGCTTTTGGATGAATCGGCTTGAATTCAAGTCCGGTCTTATTGTCTTTCTGTGCATTACACTCCTTGCAGGCAAGCACTACATTAAAATAATTATCGAACCCGAATTTTGATCTTGGCAGGATATGTTCGACCTCTGTAAACTCGCTTTCTGAAAATTTTTCCCCACAGTAGCAGCAATACCCGTCAAATTCGGTAAAGAGCATTTTCCTTGTGTCATTATTATAGCCGTATCGCGGCCCATACCAATAAAGCTCGTTTGCTTTTTTCTCGTTCATCTCTCTTTTGTCTTCAAAAGGTATTGCCAGAAGATCAAAGGCATTTCTTTCAACCGCTATCTCATCTATTTTCCCGTTTGTTAGAGGTAAGAGCCTCGCCTCAACATATCGCCATATCTTGCTGAAAAGTATCTGTTGCTGTCTTGATTTAATGTCCTCGTCTTCTATGTTTTCTTTATAAGGAATCGCCTTATGGGATAACATGTACTGTATAAACACCGGCGAATGCTCTCTACAAAAACTTACTCTACCTGATTGTTGTTTCTTCACAATATTGTCTATCTCTTTGCCGTAATAATCATTAAAATTTTTCTTGAGATTTTCAATAAGCTTTTTCTCTGTAGTTTTCTCTAACGATAGGAGATAGGTCTTAAAATCTGACTTTTTCTTTGAGTATTCCTTATTAAGTTTTTTTTCTTCCTCTTTGTCTATCTTTTCTGTTTCTGATAGCTTCTGGTATTTAGTCGCAAGCCTGCAAAAATCAGTTATATATGAATCAAACTTTCCGCACACCTCTCTCTTTAATATTTCGTTCTCTATCGAATCAAAAACAGGAAGAAGTTTCACATAAAAAGATTGGCTAAGTCGCATGTCAACAGCATTCCTTGCCGCAGGGACATTATTATTGCATCCACCTTTCCCATCATCCCATCTACATTTGCTCGGATTCCTATTATCAAAACGAGCAGGTCTGATGTCTTCTTCCGGTTCTTTATCAAGGATGTTCTTGCACGTCTGAAAAACCTGTTCTCTCTTTTCTTCCGGTATGAACTTCTCTATCTCTATTTCAAGCGAAGAAAGAAAGGCTTTCCTGCTTACCCCGAACGGGAAGATTTCCTCTTCTTTCTTCTTTTTTCGATAACCACCCTCATCTTTTTTTATCCATGAATAGCCCCTCCTTTTTGAAAAAGAGACAATGGAATTTACTGCTTCTTCAGCAATGCCAAGTGAATTCAGCGAATCTTTTAAAAGCCTTAACCGTCTTTTCTTGGTGGACTGTGTCCTTCGCATTCTTCTTGCGGTTTTACGGTCATTTACTTTAGTAGGAAGCCCCTCTTGCCCTCCGGTATCAACGCGAAGTGTTCCGGCATATACCGGTTCGTTTGGATTTTGATTGCTGTGGCGAATAAGGGCTATGCCGATATTTTGGCTTCCGAAATCAATGCCGAGAGTATAAGAAAATTCTTTAGACATTTTCATCCTGGGATTTCATATATAACTTTCTCCGGTCAACTACCGCAAGGCCGGTATATTTGCCGCCGTAGTCAATGCCTAAGACGAATTCTTTTTTCATTTGAATTTCCTCTTATCTTTTAGCACTTTCTACCATCGATTGCAATACAAATCTTTAATAAAGCTATGCTTGAACATGTATCTCATCTGTCAAAAAACTGATATTTTGATGTAGAATAGAAAATTAATCTTACAAAAAATGAGTCAGATAAAAATCAATTTATTAATATCAATTTCTCTAAGCTTTTTTTTAGTCTCGTTTTCAAACGCCGATGTTATCGATGATCTGAAAGCCAGGCAGGGTGAGATAAAGACGGTCTCCGCACATTTCACTCAGGAAAAACATACCAGACTCTTCGCCAAACCTATTAAGACATACGGCAGGTTTTTCTACAAGCAGCCTGACGGGATACGGTGGGAATATATGGGGAACGTCAACATGCATGTCATTTATAACGGCAAAGAATTATGGATATATTATCCTGACCTGAAAGAAGCCGATAAATTCAACGGCATACAGCAGTATTCATCTCTGATTCATTTTGATATATCATCCATGTCTGCGGATTATGACATAAGAGCACTTAAAGGGAAAAATAGCCTGAAAATGACATTTACACCCAGAAGAAAAGGCCCCGTCAATTTAATCGAGATGGAGTTTGCCGGAAATTCTTTTTTCCCTGATAATATAAAATTAACGGATTCATCAGGCGAAGAGACAATAATCAGATTTCAGGAGGTCAGGTTAAATTCAGACATCAGCGATGAAGTATTCAGATTCATCCCCGACAGCAGGGTTATCGTCAGGGAAAGATCGGTCAAATGAGACATCCTGTAATTACAGGCATCGGCGTAGTTTCTTCGATCGGCATAGGCAAAGAGGCTTACTGGAATGCCCTGGCAGCCGGGGTCTGCGGGATTGGTGAAATAACACTTTTCGACACCTCGGGGTTCAAGGGCAGACTCGGCGCAGAAGTAAGGGGATTCTCTCCTGATGACTATTTCAGCAGAAAAGAAGCCGGGAGACTCTCAAGATGCGACCAGCTTGGCGCTGTTGCTTTATCTGAAGCGCTCAGAGATTCCGGACTCGACCTTAATCGCATCGACAGGACCAGACTTGCCGTCGTAATAGGAAGCGGTTCAGGAGGGCTCCTGTCAGGAGAAATATTCAAAAAGCAGTTGTTCAATCATAAAAAGCCAAGACCTTCTCTGCTTGTTTCTTTCTCGTCTTCGGCATTAACTGATCATATTGCGCTTAAGACAGGCGCGCGAGGGTTCCGTTCCACGGTTTCAACAGCATGTTCTTCGAGCAGCACCGCTATCGGTATCGCCGGAGAAATTATCAAAAAAGGGATCGCTGATTTCGTTATTACAGGCGGCAGCGAATCTTTGACGGAAACCACATTCAGCGGATTCAATTCCCTCAGAGCTGTTGATGAAGTGCCCTGCAGGCCATTTGACAGGAAGAGAAAAGGTATATCTCTCGGCGAAGGCTCTGCTATCTTTATAGTCGAGGAAGCCGGTCATGCAAGACAAAGAGACAGGAAGCCATATGCCGAGATTGCGGGTTACGGACTTTCATGCGACGCCCATCATGTTACGGCGCCGGCGCCGGATGGCACCGGCATAGCCCATGCGATCAGATCAGCGATCAGTAATTCAGGTGTTGAGCTCGGGGAAATAGGATATATTAATGCTCACGGGACAGGCACGCCTGCCAATGACCTTGCGGAGTCAAACGCTATTAAACTGGTCTTTGGTAAATCCGCATATGGCATACCTGTCAGTTCAACAAAATCGATGATAGGACACTGTCTGGGGGCAGCCGGGGCCTCGGAGGCTGCAGCAGCAATACTCCCTTTAATCAGGGGCGTCATACCACCTACGATAAACTATAAGAACCCCGATCCTGAATGCGACCTGGATTATGTGCCTGAACCAAGGAATGGCTCAGGGATTTCGGTGGTCCTTTCGACCTCGGTGGCTTTCGGCGGCAATAATACTGCATTGATACTGAGGAAGGCTTCTTGATCGCGATAACAGGAATCGGTGCGGTATCTCCGACAGGCACGGGGAAAGAAAAGATTCTCAGGTCTCTTTCCGAATCTGTTTCCGGCATCTCCGTATCCGGAAAATTCGGGCTTCATGCATACAACGCTGACAGCTTTGGAGAAGTAAAGGATTTTATGCCCAAAGATTATATACCTCCGATCAAAGCAAGACGCATGAGCAGATTCTCACAGTTCGCCCTCGCCTCTGCAATCGAGGCTTTAAGAGATTCCGGTCTTGAAATAAATGACGAAAACCGTTTCAACACAGGCATTGCTGTCGGGACCGGACTGGCAAGCACTGATAGCACGGATAAATTTTATGAGGGGCTGCTCAAAGAAGGAGCTGATGGAACTAACCCGATGATTTTTCCTGAAACAGTTCAGAATATTGCAGCCAGCCACATATCAATACATTTCGGCATAAAAGGACCGAATATAACTTTCAGCCACTCGGATATTTCCTCAGAACTCGCCATATTTTATGCATGTGAACTCCTTAAAGACAACCGGGCAGACTTTGTCATTGTATCAGGCTCCGATGAATTGAGCCATGCAGTTGTTACAGGATATTCTTCCCTCGGATTGCTTTCTGACAGAATGATGCCATTCGACCTCATGAGAGACGGGTTTGTTCTTGCCGAAGGCGGTGCAACTGTTATTCTCGAACGTCTTGACGATGCTAAAAAACGCAAGGCGGACGTTTATTGTAAAATTGTTTCCCAGGGGTTTTCGTCTTCCCCTGCTGCCACAATCAAATATGACAGCAGCCTTGGATCGATGATAGATTCCATGAAAACCGCCCTGCTTCGGGCAGGGACCCCTATTCCGGACTTCATCTCTGCTGCGGCAAATTCTACAAGGGAACTTGACAGACTCGAGACTTTGGCTATCAGGGAAGTATTCGGCGGCATGGCATCTGCCATACCGGTGTCGGCAGTCAGGTCTCATTATGGTTTTTTCCAGGGCGACGGGGTGCTCAGGATAGCTTTGGCTGCGCTGAGTCTGAGAGAAGGTATTATCCCGAAAACTCTTGGATTGAAAAACCCTTCTCCTGAATGCGACCTGGATTATGTCGCTGACGGACCCAGGAATGCTGAAATAAATTCCGTCCTGATAAATTCATTTTCCAGCGGAGGAAGCGCATCTTCCATAGTGCTCGGGAGGGAAAATTGAAGCTGACTATAATTATCCCCAGATGGCCGGCCGGCAGCATCTGGTCTAATTTCGTATTCAGGTTCCCCTATCTCAGCGCTACAACTCTTGCAGCGCTCACACCGCCGGACGTCGATGTAACCATACAGGATGAAAACGTGCAGGAAATATCATTCGACAGTGATGCAGACATTGCGGCGATATCGATCATGACCCCTCTCGCTGTAAGGGGATATGAGATAGCTGACAGACTCAGAATTAACGGGACAAAGGTTATTATTGGCGGCTTTCACGCAACCTGGATGCCTGATGAGGCAGCATCACATGCCGATGCTGTAGTAACAGGAGAGGCCGAGGCCATCTGGACGGAAATCATAAAAGACTTAAAAATGAACAGACTCCGGAAAAGATATTCTGCTCCTTCTGTATCGCTCCTTGACGGGCTTCCGCCGGCAAGAAGGGATCTGCTTAAGAAAGACGGCTATTTTTTTATAAACACGATACAGACGACAAGAGGTTGTCCCTTTGACTGTGATTTCTGTTCTGTGACAGCCTTTTATGGCAGGACATACAGATACAGGCCTATCGAAGATATCGAAAGAGAACTCCGGGGAATATCAGGCGGCGCAAATTTTCTTTTTATTGTTGATGATAATGTTACCGGCAATCCTTCCCACGCCAAAAAACTTTTTGAGATGCTGAAAAGATATCCTTTTAAATGGCTGAGCCAGACTTCGATTACCTTTGCTGAAAATCCGGAACTTTTAGAGCTCGCAAAAGAAAGCGGATGTTATGGAATGTTCATCGGATTTGAGACGTTGACCCAGGAGGGGCTGGACAAACTCAATAAGCGTTTCAACCGCGCAGAAAAATATGCTGAATTAATAAAGAGGATACATGACAACGGCATAGGGGTGCAGGGATCTTTCATCTTCGGATATGACTGGGATACGAAGTCGTCTTTCGAGACTGTTGTCAGCTTTGCTGAAAAAACAAGGCTTGACAGCGTTCTGTTCACCATTCTGACGCCCTATCCCGGAACAAAGGTCTTTTCAAGGATGATGGAAGAAAAGAGGATTATTACAACAGACTGGTCAAAGTATGACATGGCTCATGTTGTATATAAACCCAAAAACATGTCTTCTGAAGAACTTCAGGAAGGTTATCTTACAGCCAACAGGCATTTCTATTCCTGGAATTCGATGCTCAAAAGGCTGATTGCGTTCAGGAGAAGCCTGATGGTATTCGGTCCCATGAACTGGGGGTTCAGAAAGGCATGGAAGGAATTCAGGCACTGATGTTCCGGAAATACAAAAACCTGGTAATTAATCTTATGAGAAAAGGCATGTCTCCGACAGAGATCGCCATTGCTGTTTCTCTCGGCAACTTCATCGGCATACTCCCGTTCCTGGGGCTCCATACTGTAATTGCGTTAGGGGCTGCATATATTCTGAGGTTGAATATAGCGGTTGTCTTTCTGGGGACACAGATATCAAATCCTTTTTCCTTCCCCTTCATCTTATTCATAAGCGCCCAGATAGGCAATTTGGTCATCAACGGCTCTCTGTTGACCCTCAGGTTCACAGGGGATGTAGAAATTGTGAGGGAATATATCATACCCACACTAGTCGGAAGCTTACTGCTCGGACTTGTGGTCGCCATAGCTTCATATCCGGTAACGCTCAGGCTTGCAAGAAGATTCCGCACATGAAAATACTGCTTGCATATCCTTTCAGGGAAGATGCTTACAGAAAAGTAGGTTTTGTCCTCCCGCCCATGGGAATAGCATATATCGCTGGTGTGCTGAGGGATAACGGCCATGATGTAAAGATTGCTGATTTCAACGTAACAGATGAAAAAGTGGATTTCTCCAACTTCGATATTGTGGGCATCTCCTCGGACACAAGCAGGTATAAAAGCTCTCTCAGACTGGCAAGGGACGCCAAAATCTCAGGCTGTACAGTCGTAATGGGCGGCCCCCATGTCAGTTATATGGACGAAGAGGTCTTGAATACGGGTTTGTGCGATTTCGTCGTAAGGTCAGAGGGTGAAGAAACAATGACCGAGCTTGCAAACTCCATTGCAGGCGGAGATTATTCATCAGTCAAGGGGATAAGTTATAAAAAAGACGGCGCCTTATACAGGACCGAAGACAGGGACTTCATTCAGGACTTAGACGGTCTTTTGCCTGCAAGAGACCTGCTCGATATGAAATCCTACAGACATCTCGAAATGGGCAAGCGTAAAATGACGTCTGTGCTTACGAGCAGGGGGTGCCCTTTCGGTTGCTCATTCTGCTGCTCTACTGAATTCAGCGGGAGAAAATGGCGGTCGAGGAGCCCGGTAAAGATTGTGGATGAGATAGAAGACATAGTGACGAATCACGGGTTTAACGGGATAGCTTTCCTTGACGACAACTTCACCCTTGATGCAAAAAGGGTTATGGAGATATGCGATGAAATATTACGCAGGGGTATCGATATATACTGGTGGTGCTTTTCGAGGGCAGACTCGCTCCTGAGAAACGAAGAGATGGTCAGGAAAATGTCCGAAGCCGGCGCAAAATATGTCTTTATCGGATTTGAGAGCATGCATCAGAAGACCCTCGACAGTTACAGAAAGAAGACAACCGACACCATGGCAAAGGAAGTCACGGGCCTTCTCAGGAAATACGGCATATCCATACACGGCAGTTTTATAATAGGCAATACGGATGAGACAAGGGAAATGATGCTGGACACGATAAAATATTCAAAAAAGATAAATCCCGAGGCTGTTCAGTTCTCCATCCTGACACCCTACCCGGGAACAAAGCTCTTCGAAAATGTCAAAGACAGGATAACGACATATGACTGGGACCTTTATGACTGTCTGCACTCTGTAATAATGACCGACTTTCTCACACAAAAGGAACTTGAATCAATGCTCAAAAAGGCATATCTTTCTTTTTATCTTTCACCCAAAAAAATTGCTGCGGGGATTCTTAGCGGGATAAGGGGCAAGGGGATAAAACTCAGTTCAATAATCAAAATAATGAAAGGTTTATAATGAAAGTACTCCTGGTCTCACCCAACAGAGAGCATCTGCCCGATCCTGTATTTCCTCTCGGTCTTGCCTATATAGCCGCCTCACTGAAAAAACACGGCCATGACATAAAGGTCATCGACCTGTGTTTTTCCGATGATATCCATCAGGATATTAAAGAGGGCATCGACATCTTCCGGCCTGAAGTGATCGGCATATCTCTCAGAAACATTGATGATGTAGCATACCCTAAAAAACATTCTTACCTGCAGGGATACAGGGAGACATTAGAAATAATAAGAAAACATACTCATGCGCCGGTTGTTCTCGGCGGTTCCGGGTTTACTATAATGCCCGAGCATTTCATGAAATATCTTAATGCCGACTTCGGCATCAAAGGTGAAGGCGAAGAAGCCTTTCCGGAATTTATAAGAAAGATCGGTGAATATGGCAGGGACAGGAATTCATTCGGGAAGCCCGGCGTTATTTTTTCCTCACCTGAAAAGATAAGAAAAATTGATGCGGTAACGCCTGACAGATCCCTTTTTGACGGCAATGCATATTACAACCTCGGCGGCATGCTGAATATACAGACAAAAAGAGGTTGTCCATTCAGGTGTATTTACTGCACGTATCCCAAGATAGAGGGGAAAAGCGTCAGGATGAGACATCCTTCTTCGGTTGCCGATGAGATGGAAAACATGGTTAAAGATAAAGGTATCGGTCATTTTTTCATTGTGGACAGCATTTTCAATTATCCGGTATCTCACGCAGAAGATGTATGTAAAGAAATTATAAAACGCCGTCTAAATATTAGATGGTCATGCTATGCAAACCCGGCGTATATGACGGAAAGGCTTGCCGGCCTGATGGTAAATGCCGGATGCACGGGCATTGAATTCGGCACAGATTCATTGGTGGATGAGTGTCTGGGTTTCCTCGGCAAAAATTTCACTTTCACCGACATAAAAAATGCTTCAAAAACATGCAGAAAACACGGGATTAATTTCTGTCATTTCATATTTGCAGGCTCGCCTTGCGACAACGAGGAAACAGTCAGTACAAACATATCGAGACTCGATGATATAAATCCTGATGCGGCAGTGATAATGGCCGGCATAAGGGTATTCCCGGGAACCCGCCTTGCAAGGATAGCACAAAAAGACCTCGGCATTTCAGATATAGGACTCGAACCCGTATTTTACCTGTCAAAACATGTTACGGATCTTGAAGGCATTGCGGAACTTGTATCAAAAAAGCGTCACTGGGTCATGCCCGGATATGAGATAAATTTCTATCCGAGACTGCAGAAAAAATTAAGACAATCGGGGATTAAAGGTCCGCTATGGGAAGAACTGTCCAGGAGATAAAAATGGACTCTATATATACTTTAGCCCACATAATCCATAGCGAACTCTGTTCCAATGGTTGCTTATGATGCCCGAATACCTCATCAACATAATTAATCGACAGGGCATATTGAGACTGCCCGCCTTTATCTGATGAGATGCTTATCGGGCGCACGTTTCTACGACTTGTTTCCGGGCATTGGAATCCTGTTTTTTTAAGGTGTCGTAATCATGTTGCTTCGGCATTCGGGCATCCTTCAATATCTTAAATATTTTTTAAGATCTTTGGAAACTTATAGCATAAACCCTATATATATTTAAGGAATGCAGAGGGGGAATCAACAAATTAAATAGAGCCATATAACCAGGCTTCTGTGGACAACCGTAACGCCGGCAATTTCATCTTCTGCCACTCCGTTAATCCGGTTAACCAAATGCCGTTATATGGCTCCAGGATATTTATAGCGATGCCCCAGAGCCGGGAACCCAAAAGCTCTTTTTTAAGTGGGTGCTTTGACAGATGCTTCAGGCTTCCTCCTGACTGCTGGAGGCTTGCTCACCACATCTGTACTCCGCTCCCTAACCCAGTTACTTAGTCCTCTGGTTTAACCCGGTCCGGAGTACCGCATATCTTTCTTCTAATTTTATTTTACCGCTATTTAATGCAGATAGCAAGAATTATAAAAAAGATAAATAAAATCCATAAGAAACATTAAGTCAATCCTTTGGTCTCCTGAACATGGGAAAAGCCTCACCTCATACCGAGTATACTGCAAATAGATCTTGTCAATTCCCTGTCAACCATAAATGCCCCATCGAGCTGCAGGTCTACGGTAATATCGATTTTATTTATCAAATTCCTCATATATTTTACGCATCCTACAATCTGCGCCACTTTTGCGTTTTCCATATCAAGAAGTCTGTCTATGAGGTCTAACTGTTCATCGCTTCTGCCGTATATTTCATCTATTACAATTATGACATCGCCTTTTACTTTCAAAAGCTCCCTTATATCTCCGATTATCTGCAGATCCTTTTTTAAGGATAAAATATATTCAAGATATTTTTCATAACTCCCCGGCCTCGTCTTTCCTTCGTGGTCAACAGGGTTTCCTATATAGTAAACATTGGTATTGTCTTTTATTGCCTTGATAGTATGGGTTATCTTGCCAACCCCTTTAATTCCGCAGACAAGGACATTTTTATAGCAGGCCATAACCTTCTTCATATTGGCAGTATTATCACTGCCGAATACAATGTTTTTATAAGTTTCCTTTGAGTATTTTTTCATTTTTTGAAATAACCTCAAAACCAGCGAAACATATCTATACAATCTCCTCCAGCACGATATCGAAAATAAGATTCTTGCCGGCAAGGCGGTGGTTGCAATCCATTGTGATGGAATCATCCGATATGCCTATGACAGTAACCATGACGGGTATGCCGTCTGCGCGGTACATCTGCATCTGCTGGCCTATCTCTGGTGAGAAGTTCTCAGGAGCTCTCTTTTTATCGAATTCGAAAACCATCTCCTTCTTATGCGGACCAAATGCCTTTTCCATCGGGATAAAAACTGTCCTGGTTTCACCCGGATTCATTCCTATAACACCTTCTTCAAGCCCTTTTATGAATTCACCTCCACCGACCTTGAATTCCAGGGAGGCACCCCCTTCGGAGGAATCAAATATAGTGCCGTCTTCCAGTTTGCCTGTAAAATGTATCCTTATGGTATCGCCTTCTTTTACACAAGCCATTTTTTACTCCTCTCGTTTAAACTGTTTCTTTTTTGCTATTTTAACACACTTCGGGGCAATATCCTCATTTAACGATTTAAAAAACATTTGAAGGATTCAGCTCTCTAACAGGCTGCTGAAAAAGTCTCTTTTTTGTCATTTCGAGTGAAACGAGAAATCTTAAGAGCCGTTATGATCCAATAAGTTTTAAGATTCCTCGTCGCCTTCGGCTCCTCGGAATGACACAAAAACTTAGTTTTTCAGCAACCTGCTAACGGAGCAATTTGGTTCTTGGATAATAATTGCTTAAATGGCATAATAAACAGTCATTCAAAAATATCTGACAGAGGTTTTTTATGAAAATGGCCGGAATATTTCCGGGGCAGGGTTCTGAATATCCCGGTATGCTCAAGTGTATAGAGGAATACGGCGTAACGGCGAAAGTCTTCAGCGTTATAAATGAGAATTCCGGCAGAGATATTTACAGAACAGCGCTTGAAGGACGTGAGGACGAATTGAAAGAACCCCTTGCGGCGCAACTTTCTGTATTCGGGACAAGTGCGTGCTACTGGCACATGCTGAAAGACAGTATGGACTTCCATGCTCTTGCAGGACACAGCCTCGGTTTTTATTCAGCGCTTTATGCAGCGGGTTCGCTTTCTCTGGACAACTGTGTAAAGACAATAATCAAGGTTCACGAGACAATAGATGAAATATCAGGGAGCGGGGCAGGATTGATGGCGGTGATCATTGGACTGAAGGCTCATGAAGTTGATAAAATATGCAGCGATGCCGGAGATGTCTATGTGTCCAACATTAATTCTGCAACACAGATTGTTATTTCAGGCACTGAATGTGATGTGAAAAAGGCATGCGGAACAGCTTTAAGCTCCGGAGCGCTAAATGCCAGGGTGTTATCCATCCCCTACCCCCTTCACAGCCCCCTGATGGAGGGCATTGAAGGGAGGCTCAGACATTTTATCAGCAAGCTGGAGTTAAAGAAACCCTCCATACCTGTTATAAGCCATATCGACGCCGGAATCCTTGACATTGACAGCATAGTCGATGTCCTTTCCGGGCAGCTTTCAAAAAAAGTTATGTGGCGTGACACGATAAAATACCTCGCCGGTGCTGGAATAGCCGGATTTCTTGAAATCGGCCCCTCTGATGTGTTATCAAAACTGGTCAGGTGGATTGAGAGGGACGCCGAGTCCTTAAGAGCTGAGGAGGTGTTAAATTGTCCGGGCGTGTAGCTCTCGTTACCGGCGGCACAAAGGGAATAGGAAAAGCGATATCCGGTTCTTTTGCAAGAAACGGAATAAAGGTCTATATGAATTTTTCTTCTGATGAAAAAGCCGCTGAGGCAGCATTAGATGAAATTAATAAAAACAACGGGACGGCGAATATTGTAAAGGCCGATGTTTCGGATCAGAGACAGGTTAATGAAATGATGGATCTGATTATCGATGAAGCGGGAAGGATCGATATCCTTGTCAACAACGCAGGAATAATAAAAGACGGTTTTTTGATGATGATGCCCGATCATAACTGGAAAAAGGTGATAGATGTAAACCTCAATAGTGTTTATTATTGTTCGAAAGCTGTTATAAGGTCCATGGTAGGAAACAGGTGGGGAAGGATCATTAATATAATATCGCCGAGCGCCCTGTTCGGCAGGGCCGGACAGACGAACTATTCTGCTTCAAAAGGCGGGGTGCTTAGTTTCTCCAAATCTCTGGCAAGAGAAGTCGCCCGTTTCGGCATAACAGTAAACGCTGTTTCCCCGGGGGTGATAGAAACAGAACTCACTAAAGGGATGGGAGAAAACATAAAAAAAGAATTTATTTCCATGATCCCTGCCGGAAGATTCGGCACGCCCGGAGAAATAGCCAATGCGGTGAAATTCCTCGCCTCTGATGAGGCGGGTTATATTACAGGAGAATATATATCTGTCGACGGAGGACTTACATAGTGGAAAAAGGAACACTTGTTGAAGAACTGAAGGCGCTTATCATTAAAAGCCTCAAACTGGAAGAGGTCTTGCCTGCGAATATTGACCCTGCCGCACCTCTCTTCGGAAGCGGCCTCGGGCTTGACTCTATCGATGCCCTGGAACTGGTTGTTGCGCTCGAAAAGACTTTCGGCATAAGGATCCCGGATGAAGATGTCGGCAAGGAGGCATTCGCATCTGTTAATGCGCTTGCCGACTATATTATAAAAAACAAGAAATAGCCGGTCATGGAACCTTTTGATCATCTACCTCACAGGCAGCCTTTTGTTATGCTGGATAATGCAGAGGTTATCGAAGAAGGCAGACATGCGAAGGGGATCAAGCTCATAACCGTCAACGACCCTGCGGTGCTTCCAGGCGGGATTATGCCCGATATATATATCATAGAGGCGATGGCGCAGATTTCAGGCATAGCCGGAGGCAGGAAGGAAAGCTCAAGGTTTGCAGCAATAAAAAATCTGAATTTCAGCAGGACGGCATATGCAGGCGATACACTCGAACTGGAAAGCATATTCGAAAAAAAATTCAGCGGCCTTTGTATGTTCAGATGCAGGGCATCGGTATCCGGCGATACAGTTGCTGAAGGGGGGATAATACTTTATTTCGATGAAACAGCATGAGACAAGGTTATCAGTAAGGTTCAATGAAGTCGACTCATTTAATGTTGTATGGCACGGCCACTATATCGGATACTTTGAGGCCGGGAGGCTCGACCTCTGCAACAGATTCGCCCTTTCTCCCGATGAAATGAGAGCGCTCGGGCTTTTCGCCCCTGTAATAGAAATAAAATGCAGACTGAGGTCGCCTGCAAGATACAATGACAGCATTCTGATAAAAACCTCCGTGATCCCTTCTGAGAAGGCCATGCTGACATTTTCATACAGACTTTTCAGAGAGTCTGACTTGAAGCTTCTTGTCGAGGGAGAAACCTCCCACGTGCTTCTGACGCTCGATGGCAAAATGCTTTATGAAGTTCCTCCCGGATTAAATTCAAGAATAGAAAAAATGCTGACATATCTAAATGCCGAGTAATATCCCTTTTATACGTTTTTTTTCCAGAAAGCATCCCGCGATCACTATAGCCTTATCAGCAGTTGCGCTGATCGTTTCCATTCTAATAATTTCCCGGGCGGAGTTCGACACCGACATAACCAGGCTCATACCTCTTCATGCAGAGAAGACCTCGCTTTATTTTGATATCCTCGAAAGGTTCGGGGCAATTGAAAAGACATATGTCATCTTTTCTTCAAACCGCATCATGGATCACATTGATGATATCGACAAAATCGGCTCTGAAATATCGTCTTCAGGGTTTGTAAACACTGTTGAATGGCGGATATCTGAAAACACCGGGACTTTCCTGAGAGATGTCTTTGCAAAAAAGGCGGTGCTGATGCTGTCCGAAAAAGAAATGGCAGACTTTATCAGCAGACTTTCTCCGGAAGGCATGTCCAGGGAACTGGAGAAAACAAAACAGCGCCTTGCCCTGCCGGGCAGCCCGGAGATACTCGCTGAAATCGATCCCCTGAATTTCTTTGACGTATTTTTTTCTCACATGCCCTTTTCAGGCGTCTCATTCGATTCAGGAACAGGTTATTTTCTTACCCCGGACGGGAAAAAGTTGATAATGATACTCTCGCCTAAGAAATCACCGCGTGACATATCATTTTCCGGGGAGATGGTTAACACACTCGAAAGAATACTGCGGAAATACAGGACAGGGGGATTTAATGCGGAAATAACGGGCAGCCATGCAATAGCCCTTCATGAGGCATCTGTAATGAAGTCGGAGATAACAAAGAACATACTTATGTCTTTTCTGGGAGTCATGGTCATATTTATCGTCTTTTTCAGATCGCTGAAAGGACTGCTTTATGTAATCCTGCCGGTCTTTACCTCAATAATAGCAACAACCGGCCTTATGATGTCTTTCACAGGTTCACTTTCAGAGGTGACCGGCGCTTTCGCAGGACTTATTGTAGGGCTGGGGATTGACATCGGGATTATATTATATGTCAGATATCTTGTTAATTCCGCTGCCTTCACCGACATGACCTCATGCATGGATAAAAGCATTTCGGATGTATACAGGGGCATCACAACCGGGGTTGTGACAACTGCTTTGATCTTTTTCCCGATGATGTTTTCATCTTTTAAAGGCATAAAAGAACTCGGTCTTTTTACTGGAACCGGCATCCTTTTATGCTGGGTTTTCCTGTTCGGACCGTTCTCTATCATCATCAAGCCTTCTTCAGGAAAATTTGTGGAAATAAAGGCCATACGGAAATTATCCGTTTTTGCATCCCGGAAACCCTTTAAGGTTATTTCGATAACAGCTGCAGTCACAGTGCTTCTTGCATTCTTTATACCACGTATCCATGTGACAGGGGAGATAACAGAACTCGGGACAGGCAACAACCCCGCAAGAAAAATACTCGAGGACATAAGAGGAAGCTATATAAAAGAACAGGGGGTCTTCATAACCGAGATTTCCGAAGACCTTGAATCGGCGCTTGCAAGAAGTCTCCGGATAAAGGAAACAGTTTCAAGAGACATGAAAGATGTAGTGACAGCCGGCGATATCCTTCCTCCGATTTCAAGACAGGAGAAGAATATAGGAACTCTGGCCTCACTGAATGCCGAAGAGATACTGGACAACTTTGACAGAGAGGCTGCTGAAAAAGGGTTCAACATATCCGGATTTCATAAATTCAAAGAAGGATTAAAGAATATGCTGTATAACAGAGAGCCTTTGACAATTAAAGACATGGAACCCGTCAAGGATTTTCTGGGCCGTTTGATCGCAAAGGAGAACAATGGATGGAGAATAATAGTCACCGGCAACCTCGCAGGGAATAATTCATTCGATTCTTTTGAAGGAATGAAATATACAGGTCCGGTATTTATCAGGCAGGAGCTTCTCGATATCCTGAAAAAGGATGCCGTCCTTGTCAGCGCTATAGGGCTCATTCTTGTAAATATCATCCTTTATATCGATTTCAGGAAATTCTTTTATGTGCTTCTCTGCCAGATACCGGTTTTTATCAGCATACTCTGGACGCTCGGGATAATGGGGCTGCTCGGCATAAGTCTCAATTTCATGAATGCCATAGTGTTTGTGATGCTCATAGGGATAGGCACCGATTACACCGTGCACCTGCTGCACCGTTATTCAAAAGACCGCGATATAGAGAACACTTTCTTACAGACAGGCAAGGCCGTTCTTGTCGCAGGCCTGACTACAATAGCGGGATTCGGCTCAATAGGTTTCTCCTCTTACCGGGGACTCGCTACAATGGGTCAGGTGGCTGCCATTGGCACCGGCCTGTGTGTTATCCTATCTCTATGCATAATTCCATCGTTTCTGAAACTGTATGAAAAGACTCCTGAGCGGTAACAAGGCGGTAGCAACAGGGGCCTATGAAGCCGGTGCGGTCTTTGCCTCAGGTTATCCCGGAACACCTGCGACAGAAATAATCGAACATCTCGTGCAATATCAGGACATTTCAGCCTGCTGGGCGGCAAATGAAAAAATTGCCCTTGAAATGGCTTCAGGCGCATCATTTGCAGGAAAACGGTCGATCGTTGCCATGAAGCATGTAGGTCTGAATGTGGCCTCTGATCCGCTTATGACGCTTGCTTATACAGGTGTCAGGGCGGGTCTCCTTATCGCTGTGTCTGATGACCCCGGAATGAACAGTTCCCAGAATGAACAGGACAGCAGACTCTATGGACATATGGCTAATGTGCCTGTACTCGAACCCTCCGACAGCAATGAAGCATATTTACTGACAAAGGAAGGATTCAGGATCAGCGAAAAGTTTGATACCCCTGTAATACTGAGACTTACAGCTTCCATCTCGCATACATCTTCAATTGTAGAAACCTGCGGAAAAGATAATGTTGCCGACAAAGAGGTTTTTAAAGAGCCCTCAAAATATGTAATGCTTCCTCCCTTCTGCAACCAGCGAAGGATCGATATGTTGGCCCGCCTCAGGAATCTGGAAGGTTTTTCAGACGAATTCGGATTCAACCGCGTCGAATTCAACTCTGAAGAAATCGGCATAATAACATCAGGCATTTCATATCAGTACGCAAAAGAAGCAGTCCCCGACGCATCCGTGCTGAAGATATCAATGACCAACCCTTTGCCACTGGGGATGATAAGATCCTTTTCAGAAAAAATAAAACGAATATATGTAATCGAGGAATCGGGCCCGTTCATGGAGAAAACGATCCGCGCAGAGGGAATAAATGTGGCCGTCGGCAATGAAAGACTGAAAGTCCACGGCGAACTCTCCATAACAGATATAAGGGATTTTTTTTATAACAATAAACCTCAGGCATCTTCTGCCGGCAGTCCGGACGACGGCACTTTCTGCCCCGGATGCCCCTATCTTGGGGTATTCTGCATACTCCGGAATTCCGGCATTTATATATTCGGTGACATCGGATGCTATACACTGGCTGCAAAGACTTTTGAAGGCTCCATAGACACTACTCTGTGTATGGGAGCCGGCATAAGCCAGGCCGCGGGTTTTTTAAAATCAAGACCTCATGAGAAGGCTGTTGCTGTCATAGGAGATTCCACCTTTTTCCATTCAGGGATACCGGCGCTGATAAACGTTGTCCATCACGGGATACCTGTTACAGTCATTATTCTCAACAACAGAAGCACCGCAATGACAGGCGGCCAGCCATATACCGGGATCAATATCGAACTGGCAAAACTGGTTGAATCGACCGGCGTAAGGGATATAACAGAGGTTGATTTTTATGATATTTCGTCGTTCCGGAAGATACTCGAAACATGTGTATCCGGCAACGAAACTTCTGTTATAATTCTTAATGGAGAATGTGTTATACATAACAATCCGAATCCAAAAATTATTAACAGTTTGATATGCGATCTTTGCGGTGAATGCCTGAAAATCAAATGTCCGTCTTTGAACATAAGAAACAGTTCGTTACATATAGACCCGGACTGCATAGGATGCGGTCTCTGCTCTGCATTGTGCATGAAAGGCGCTATTGGATAAAACAGTAAATATAGTTTTCTCAGGAACAGGGGGCTTCGGCATTATCACAGCATCCGATATCTGCGCGAGCGCTGCAATGCTCTCGGGATACGACGTCAAGAAAGCGGATATTAGAGGAATTGCAAAACGCGGCGGATTTGTAATGTCGTCTGTAAGGTACGGGGAAAAAGTATTCTCTCCAAAGGTAGAACCCGGAACCGCTCATTTCCTGATAAGCATAAACTCTGTCGGCAAACCGCCTGCCTTGCTTTCCGAAAAAGGGATCTCCATCGACATCACGCCGGATCTGATAAAAAAATACGGCAGACACAGCAATCTCTTCGCTCTCGGGATATTGTCGGAATATCTTCATTTTGACAGGGAAAACTGGCTGCTGGCTATAAAAGGCCGCTTCATGGACGGCGTAATGACGCTGAATACACATATATTCTTAGAGGGCCGGGATACGTGCAGCACGAAAAGATCTGTTGTTTAATCCCCGCATTCAATGAATCCAGAAGAATTTCCCGGGTGATCTCGGAGACCAGAAAGCAGATAAGTGACATAATCGTTGTTGACGACGGTTCAGGAGATTCAACATCAAGGTTGGCCGAGGAAGCAGGAGCTTATGTCCTGAGGCATAAAACAAATATGGGCAAGGGAATGGCTTTAAGGACAGGATTCGCACATGCCCTGGAAAAAGGATTTGACGCGGTTCTGACTCTCGATGCAGACGGCCAGCACGACCCTTCGGAGATAAAAAAGTTTTTTCGGGAGTTTATTAACAACTCAGGTGATATAATTATAGGCACAAGGCTGCGGGATAAGGCCGCTGTTCCTTTATACAGATATATCCCCAACCGCATAGGGGTTTTTTTCATATCATGGGCTGCGGGCTGCAGAATTGACGACACACAGTCCGGCTTCCGTCTTTACAGAAAGGAGGTACTGGAAAGTATCAGCCTCCATACAAAAGGTTTCGAAACAGAGACCGAGGTCCTGATAAAAGCAGGTAAAATGGGATTCAGGATCCGGAACATTCCTGTATCAGCCATCTATCACAGCGACTATAAAACAAATTTCCGGCCTGTTCGCGATTTTTACAGAATAAGTATACTTTTTTTAAAATTGACTTTTCTGAGAGGGGCAAGATGAAAAATACTTTTTTTATCCTGTATCAGTTATCCATTTTTTTAATCTTGTTTTCATACATCAATCTGTCTGCCTCGTTTATGACATCTGTCAAATTTCTGTTGCCATTCCAGACTGAACATCCAATGTGAAGCCTTGCCATGTCGTTTTTTTGCATAATAACAGCTTGAAATACGAGATACAACTTTTGCTTCTTTTCGATAGATACTGATTTTGCATGGTGTCGGCATTCCGTTCTTCCGGCTTCCATCCATTCTTTCGGATATTTTAGACATTAGTGAAAAAGGATATAAAAATCACCAGGAGCGTTAAGCGATTCAGCAGAACGATATGTTATGTGGCCTTCTACGGCCTTATCTCAACAATCGTGCCATTTGGCACTAATTTCTCGATCTCCTCTATTTCTTCGTCTGTAACGGCAATACAACCTTTCGTCCAGTCAACCTCTGTGTGAAAATC
This sequence comes from Nitrospirota bacterium, assembly GCA_040753635.1. Taxonomy (GTDB): domain Bacteria; phylum Nitrospirota; class Thermodesulfovibrionia; order Thermodesulfovibrionales; family UBA6898; genus JBFMDL01. Next base: position 31,216 of record JBFMDL010000012.1, read on the forward strand.
ACCGACCCAAGAAAAACCATTTTTGATGCCGTGAATCATAATGTCTCCGCCCGGGGAGACACCGAGTTCTTTAGATCGCTTCTTGTCTTTCTCGTTTGGATAGGAAATACGAAGAGACAGGTGATAACGGCTGTCACTGTTTCTTGACTCGATAAAGTAGGTCCCCTCCGGGGTCTTGTTATCGCCTTGCCTTTCCTTTGGACCAATCGGATCCCCACCCAGGGCTATCTTGTAGGTCTTGAGCACCTTGCCCTTTGAGAACAACGTCAGTCGTCGTTCTTTCTTTTCTATGAGTATCTTGTCTGCCGGTCCCTTCTGGAGTGCAAAAACCTCTTTTTGCAGATCAATAATGTCATTCTCTTTGCTCTTGATCTCCTGTTCAAGAGCTTCAATCCTTTTTTTCAGTGCAATAATCTCATTCCCCTTGCTTTTCCCCTCTTGCTGGAGAGTGTCAATCTGTGCTTGCTGCCCGGCAATCGTCTTATCCTTAAGAATGACATTATTGATCTGAAACAGCATCATCTCACTGTCTTTCCTATACCTGCTCTCCGGGTAATCCTTTATGAGTTTCTGGAAATATTCCAGGGATTTCTGATAATCTTTTAGCTCATTCCCGGGATACGAATAAATAATCCCCATCTCGAAAAGAACCCTGTCTGCCTCTGAGGGATTTTTTTCAATAATCTGCTGATATTTGCTCAGAGAGGCCTTGTAACTTCCCTGGCTGAAAAGATCATTCGCTTCTTTAAAGGTTGCCCTGACCTGAGACCCCTCATTAACATGGCTGCATCCGGATATGAAAAATGGTGTTATAACGATGCAGACAAAGAAAAAGCAAAGATGATGCAGTGTCCTGCTTTGCTTTTTATCCATATATGTTTTTATGTTCGTTCATAATAATATGTCTGATGATTTCAGAACCATAAGGAAGTGACAGGGTTTTGCCCCCTGCCACTTCCTTTACGGAGCGTTAAAACTGAGTTAACAACTCCCAATAAAAATGACTTACTTCTTCATTGATTTCTGAAAAATCTCGTCAGCCTTTTTCGCTTTTTCTTCTGCGATTTTTGCCCTTTCTTCTGCTAACTGTGCCCTTTCCTCCGCCATCTTTATAGCATTTTCGGCGCGGGCTGCGGCAGCCTCTGCCTTTAACGTGGCCGCATCTGCTGCTGCCTTGGCGGCCTGCGCATCCTGTGCTGCCTGATCAGCTTTCGCACGCGTCAGCATTTCCTGAGACTGGACTTTCTCGAGATCGCCTCTCGTTGCACAACCGACCACAGTAACAGCGAGAATGAGCATCATTAAGATTACCAAAAGACTCTTCTTCATCGTCTAATCACCTCCTTTCTCTCGACTATCTCTTCCTGAGCGGCTCAATTAATTTACCGTCTATTTCTAAATCGATTTTCAGGCGTTTGATTGCATCTTTGGCCTCTCTGATATCGTCAAAAGGCCCGGCGATAACACGGTATCGATCGCTCTTTGACAACACCCTTGCCGGGATTTGTGGGCCTTGGTGGTTGATAATGGCGGCAAGCCTCACAGCATCAATCTCGTCATGCACGTCGGCAGCCAAAACAGACCACGCATCAGTTTTCAGTTCTGGTATTTCCGGTCTGCCATATAATTTGCCCGGGTGCCTGACTTCTATGGGTTCCGGGATCCATTTCCCGCTTCCTTCCCTGATCTCGAATATGGGGACAGGAATCCCCCGGCCCTCTGCCAATACTGTCTTAACTTTGCTCCAGTCAAGCGTGCGCCCCGATTTCTTTTCAATAGTTCTCAATTTTGCATACGCCTTATCAAACTCATCAATGTCCAGGTCTTCAGTGGGCGCATGGACTTCCATGTAAACTACTCCATTGCGCAGACCTACGAGATATGGCTGGTTCACGATGGATACAGGTGTTTTAATTGGAGTGTTCGCAAAGAGTTTTTCCACGTCTTCCGGATAGAGTCTTATGCATCCATTGGTTGCTCTGAGACCAATGCTGGCCGGTTTATTCGTGCCATGTATCAAATAACTAGGCTTGCTTAAATAGAGTGCGTATTCTCCGAGGGGATTTTGGGGTCCCGGCAGAACTTTATCAGGCAGGGGATCTCCTTTTTTCCGGTGATCCTCAGCAATTGAGGCAGGCACATGCCAGGTCGGCCGGATTGCCTTGCGTTCAACGTACATTTGACCCGTGGGCGAGGGCCGCTCTTCAGTACCGATGCCGATCGGATACGTCAACACTGTCATTGCCTCGCTATCTCCTTTAAATTTAAAAAGCCTCATTGCGGCAAGGTTGATCACGATGCCTTTTCTCGGAGCGTCAGGCAGGATAAAACTCATAGGCAACATGATACGTTCTCCGGCCTCAGGCACCCATGTATCTACACCCGGATTAGCTGCACTGACTCCGTTGATTCCCAGGCCGAATTGCCTTGCAATATCCGGCAGCGTATCTCCCTTTTCAAGACTGATGAATGCCAGCCGGCCAATGACATCTTCTCCTTTTGCAACTGAAAACTCATTTCGTTCGAGATGTTCTTCCAGAGGTCTTGAAACGATATGCCTTGTTGCACATCCTTGGAGATATATGATCCCGATTAAGAGGAATATAAAACGAAGCCTGTCGGATAAAAGAGACAGGTCAATGATCCGGCGCATGGTCAAATCAGGTCTCTTCAATGATATATATCAAACACCTTTCGGGACATTGAAAATATAAAGCAATCGGTATGCCAAACATAGATATAACCGTAACACTTTGATATTAAAGAAAATAGTTGTTCCCATTGTAATCAGGTTTTCTTTTTATTGTTTGTTTTTTCATACACTTCTGAATAGCTTAAATGGCCATAAATGAAATTTCATACATAAATTCAATCAGATTCATTTGTATGGAATATACTACAGTATAATGAAAAATTAGAGCAAAATTACAGAACTTATTGAGCGATTAATGGGAATAGGTTCTATGAGGGTTATTAATATCCAAACTCCATTTGTTATGATGTGACATAACGAACGTCCCAAATACTCAATCCTGAAAGGTCTTGCTATTTCGTTTTATAGCATAATAATGGCTTAAATGCAAGATACAAGACCTGACCCTTTGCCCTTTTTTTTCTGAGAGGGGCAAGATGAAAAATACTTTTTTTATCCTGTATCAGTTATCCATTTTTTTAATCTTGTTTTCATACATCAATCTGTCTGCCTCGTTTATGACATCTGTCAAATTTCTGTTGCCATTCCAGACTGAACATCCGATGCTAAGAGACAGCTTATAATCCGGGCTCGAATATTTTTTATTCCACTCAGCGACATTATCATGTATTCTTGTGATTAAACTATTATTCCCCGGACAGACGTTCTCCGGAGTGAATATCAGGAACTCATCTCCGCCGAATCTGCACAGGAAATCCGATGTTCTGACAGCCTTTTTCAAGATCATCGCGCATTCTTTCAGTATCCCGTCGCCATGCAGATGGCCATAAGTATCGTTTATATTTTTGAAATTATCAATGTCGACCATAATAATCGACAGTTTTTCCCCGTAACGTTTTGCCTTTTCGATCTCCCTTGCGATAGTTTCATTAAAATAATTCCGGTTATAAACCCCTGTCAGCAGATCCCTGGTTGCCATAGTCTTTAATTTATCCTGTGTTGATTTCAGACTGTGGACAAGGGTTATCAAATGTTCGTATATTTCGACAACAGGGTCTCCATAAACCGACTCCCTGTAAACTTCACATTCTGTGCAGCTTTTATATTTTAAGGCAAACTCCCCTTGGACGTTCCCCTTACACATAGTCCCTGCAACAAGCCAGCATCGCCCGTCTGGCTTTAAATATGCCGGACAGTCTTTTTTGCTGCACTTTTTTATTTCCCAGCATCTTGCTTCTAAAGGTTTGATCACTAAAGGCACCCATCTCTCCCATGAATCATCGTTCTCCTGCAAAGACAATTCGATAAACAGGCGGATATCATCGGATGTTTGCTTTAATGCCTTAATCAATGGGTGATCGAACGGTATGTCATGAATATTTTTTGATTTCTTGTTTACCATATAACCGGTTTATAGCTTTTTAAGTATCCTAAATTTATATTTATCAGATTATTTAAATTTATAAAATGCTAAATAATGCATGAAAAGTTAAATTTTGTCAACCAGGATTGCGAAAAATCTACTCTTGCTGAAATGAACCTCCCCGCAGCAAGCTGCGGGGAGGTTCATTGAGGATATTGCCCCGAAGTGTGTTAAGATAGCAAAAAAGAAACAGTTTAAACGAGAGGAGTAAAAAATGGCTTGTGTAAAAGAAGGCGATACCATAAGGATACATTTTACAGGCAAACTGGAAGACGGTACTATATTTGATTCCTCCGATACCTTCCGTATTACATGCAGCCGTCTCGCCTCTTTCCTGCTCATTATCAAAATGTCCTTTCCTGCCATCCTGTCTCCTTTCAAAAAGGAGCAGTCTAACATCTTTAAAAGCGGACATTTCTATTTTGGTATGACATTTCAGTAAAAATTTCTTGACCTTTTTATTTTTTATGTGGGATACTATCGCCGAAGTTTCAGAAGTTTTTGTAGTAAATATTAAAGCCGCAAAGACTTTGGACTTTGCGGCTTTTTTAGTGCTTGATTTCTGAATCTTTAATCATTTTTTCAGGAGGGAAAAGAAGTATGCAGAAAGGAACGGTAAAGTGGTTCAATGAAACCAAAGGCTACGGATTTATTACAAAGGAGGACGGCGTAGATGTATTCGTCCATTATTCCGAAATACAGTCCAATGGTTTTAAAACACTTGCGGAAGGCCAGGCAGTTTCATTCGAAGTTGCCGATGGTCCCAAAGGTCCAAAAGCAGTAAACGTAACAAAAGCTTAATCCGAATATAATTTTTATTATATTTTGCAGCTTACACAGCTAAAAGCCTCTTTTAAAAAAGAGGCTTTTATTTTCTGACCGCTTTCATAAGCCTTTCATATTTTTCAGCGCCTACACACTCTTTTGCAGCAGGGCACCATTCTATGCACGAGGGCCTTAAATCACGCGTTACTTTCTTGCCGCATTTCTTGCAGTCGGTCTCGACTTCGTCAGTCCATATCTCATTTACCGTGTCACACCAGAAGCACTTTACCTCTTCAGGATAAGGAGTTCTGATTTCACGGCTTCCCGGACAAGTTTCTTTTAACATCTTAGATATATTTTAACAGATATATTCTTATTGTATATGAGCTATATCATAAAGACCGCAAAATCTGAAACAGAAAAAAGGTCGGTCGTAACAGGCATAAATCGGAGCACGATGTTGATGAGGCTAAATCACCCTTCCCCATCTCTTATAGATATTATGTCCTATCCCCATGGCGTCGATTATTTTGCCTGCGACAAAATCCACCATATCATTTAAATTCCCCGGTTCATGGTAAAAACCCATGACAGGGGGGACAATTTTCACCCCCAGCCTTGCAAGCTTGAGCATGTTTTCGATATGTATTGCGCTAAAAGGGATTTCCCTCGGTGAGACAACCAATGGCCTGCCCTCCTTGATTATCACATCGGCTGCGCGCTCTGTCAGGCTGTTTGTGTATCCATTTGCTATTCCTGAGAGGCTTTTCATTGAACAAGGCACGACAAACATCCCGTCGGTCTTGAAAGAGCCGCTGGATATGGGGGCTGCGAAATTAGTTTCACTATAGTAATAAATCCTGTCTGACCCGAAGAGCTTCCTTGTCTTTCTCTGGATCTCGGCTTCGCTTTTACCCGTCAAATCAATGCCGGTCTCTGAACTGATAATCGAAAAAGACTGTACGGAGATAACCAGATGTATTTCGGCGGAACCGGCAATCTCCTTCAAAACCCTTATTCCGACAATCGGGCCGCTCGCGCCTGTTATAGCAAAAACATATTTTTTCATATCATATAGTCCATCAAAGTGAACAGGAATACCGTCATGCTTATATATCCGTTCATATTGAAAAAAGCCATATCGAGCCTGCTGAGATCGTCTCCTTTTACCAGTGAGTGTTCATACAGGAAAAGACCGGCTATAACAAACATGCCTGCCCAGTAAAAAAAGCCGAGTTCAAAAATCAACCCGTTCATAATAAGCAGAAAAAAAGAAACCGCATGGAAATATCTGGACAGGCAGAGTGATTTTCTGACGCCAAATCTTGCCGGGATCGAATAAAGACCGTGTTTTCTGTCAAAATCCAGATCCTGCAATGCATACAACACGTCGAATCCCGCCAGCCAGAAGACCACCGCAAACCCCAGCACTATAATTTCATAATCAAAAGTCCCTTTCACTGCTATCCATGCTCCAATTGGAGCTGCTGATATGGACAGACCGAGGATAAAATGTGATATCCACGTAAACCTTTTAGTGTATGAATAAAGAAACAGAACAGCAAGCGCCACCGGAGTAAGTTTGAGGCACAGAGGATTAAGCATATATGCAGCCAGAATCATAAAACAGAACGATATGACAATAAACGCAACAGCTTCGCTGACTCTTATGATGCCTCTGGGGACTTCTCGTGAGGCAGTGCGGGGATTAGCTGCATCGATTCTTCTGTCAATTATCCGGTTCAATCCCATAGCGCCCGACCTTGCGCCTACCATCGCCACTGTAATCCAGAATATCTGACTTAAAGCGGGGATCCCCGAGGCTGCTATTATCGCCGAGGTAAAGGCAAAAGGCAGGGCGAATATCGAATGAGAAAACTTTATCATCCTGAGATATATTGTAATTTTCTGTAAAACTGCGATCATCGAGCTTCCCCGTCTGAAATTATTACAGGATAAAGGTCAAGTTAGATATAATCGACCTTCCGTGTCTTGCTTTCCATAAAAAGTTCTTTTATGTAAAAAGACGCCGAAGTTATCATTACAGCGCAGAACATCCTGAACATATATATCGGCACCCCCAGGATCGGTTTATTTAGAATTCCGTCGAAAACTGAATAGAACGCAAACCCTATTGCCAGTCCTGAAATCCCTCTCAACAACTTCGTCCTTTTTGTCTGTTTCTGGATATGATAAAGGTTTACAAGCGCCACAGTGGTGAGAACACCGCCATTGTATCCGAAATTAAAGCGTCCTATCGAATCTGCGTTACTCCTTTCGATCATACCCGAAAAAAAAAGTATTATATATCCCCCGAACAAAACGACCGGGAGTATCTGGTAAATCTTCCTGTAGGGCAGCCTGTATGTCATCATGCCTACGGAAAATTGCAGTATGAACAAATTCGAAAAAACAGCCAATATTGTTGAGAGATTATCGGCAGTTACACCGTGCAAAGAGGCGGTCTCACCTACCACCAGATCCGTGGCATCAGCCCATGCGGACAAACCCTTTGTGAGCGCAAAACCCGCAAGCATCCAGAACGCTTCTTTATAAACCCGGGATTCCGTATTTCTCAATGACCGCGCCAACGCAAAAAACATGATTATAAAACTCAAGCCGTATATAAGAAAGATATAAGTCAACTGTTCTTTAAGACCAAGTTTAATGAGTTCGAACAACAGCTTATCTTCTCCTTCCGTTTGAATTTCCTGCAGAAGACATGTACCGGCGCGTCTGCATTAAATCATCCGATATGAACATTATATATTTTTGTGAAAAAAATTAGTAATAAATATGGTTCACATATCCGGATTATTTGTATAAGCTATAATTTGATCACAGATGAAAAAAACGCATCCGATATTGGCCGTAATTTTCATTGCATCTCTTTCAAGCCTTTCGTATGAGATAACCATCGTAAGGATATTCTCGATATCGCTCTGGTATCACTTTGCTTTCATGGTCATAAGTATTGCGATGCTCGGGATAGGCGCAAGCGGCACGCTGCTATCGGTCAGTCCGGGACTCAGGAATGAGCAATATATTCCTTTTTATGCGCTGATCCTGGGCATCTCTATACCTGTCAGCTATCTTCTGATAAACATTATCCCCCTCGAACCCGCAAGGCTCTCATGGGACAGTGTGCAGATTTTCTATGTCAGCCTGTATTACATACTGCTTGCCTTCCCTTTTTTTTCTTTTGGCATGATTATCGTGACCGCTTTTTCGACACGGAAGGAGCATGCCGGTTATATCTATGGGGCGGATCTGGCGGGAGCGGGCATCGGCTCCATACTGACTCTGTGGCTGCTTTCAATCGGCCCTCCCGAAAATATTGTCTTTATAATTTCTTCGGTATCGATGCTGTCACCGGTCATTATCGGAAAGAAAAGAATAAAGTTTCTTTCATTCATGCTCCTCGCCGTCAATCTGGCTGTCCTGTATCTCCATCCTTCATTCATCATTCAGAGGATATCTCCATATAAACCGCTTGAGATGGCTTTAAGATTCCCTGGAGCAGAGCTTATCCATACCTTCCACAGCCCTTTTTCACGAGTAGATATATTTAAAAGCCCTGCTGTCAGGTTTGCACCGGGATTAAGCTTCAGGTATCTCGAAGACCTCCCTGAACAGACAGGCATGGCGATTGATGCAGGTGATATATACGCCGTTACAGACGCATCACATAAAGATAAACTTGACTTCATAAATTATCTGCCGTCATCACTGCCGTATGAATTGTCCCGGAAGAACAACATTCTTTTACTTGAGCCTAAGGGAGGCCTCTCTGTCCTGACCGCAGAATATTACAGGGGAAAAAATATTTATAAAGTTGATTCTAATCCACTTGTAATTAAATCAATAAATGAATATCACGGGACCTTTCCGGCAGATATATATAAAAAACAGACATGGTCAGGGCTGGGCAGAAGCTGGCTTATGTCAAATAAAAAAGGCTTTGACCTGATAGATATATCATTGATGGGTTCGATGCCTTCCGGCATTTTCGGATTTTCAGAGGATTACAGGTTCACTGTAGAGGCATTCCGGAGATATCTGGACAGTCTTGACGCAGAAGGTTTTTTATCCGTTGATCTTTTTATCCTCCCCCCGCCGAAAACCGAACTGCGCCTTGTCAATACAATAGCGGCGGCCTTTGAAGAACTTGGCTTAAAAGACTTCGGCAATAATATAGCTGCGATAAGGAGCTGGGGTACAATAACCCTGCTTGTCAAAAAGTCCGTACTTTCACCTGAAGAAATAAAAATTATTAAAGAATTTGCGAAAGATAAAAAATTCGACCTGATATATTATCCCGGGATCACGAAAGAGGAAACAAACATTCACATCAGGATGCCGTCTTATGAATATTTCGACGCTTTTAAAAGTCTTATCAACCCTGAGACCAGGCAGCAATTTGTCCATGATTATATTTTTGATATACGCCCTGTCTACGATGAAAACCCTTTCTTCCATTATTATTTAAAATCCAGAAATATAAAAGATATCTATAAATTGACCGGAGGCAAATGGCAGTATTTCATGGAAGAAGGTTATCTGCTTCCGGTCATATTCATACAGGTGCTTTCCCTGAGCGCATTACTGCTTTTTCTGCCGGCGATAAAATTCAGACGGGGGAATTATCCGGAATCCCTCCCCCGGGCTGTTATTTCACTTTTTTATTTTGCATTTCTGGGGATCGGTTTCATGTTCGTCGAAATATCCTTTATACAGAAAATGATATTGCCGCTCGAGAATCCTTCTTATGCCATGGCTGCGGTTCTCTCCTCAATGCTCATAAGCTCAGGGATCGGAAGCATTTTAAGCCAGCGTTCGAAACTTTTAAAAGATAATAAAGTAATCCTCCTGCTCGCTTTTATAATTTTTTTATACAGCCTTTTCATGCAGTCACTGATGAATCTCACCCATTTCCATTCATTGAAAATCAAGATTATTGCGGTCTTTTTCTTGTTAATGCCTGCAGGGATTTTTATGGGGATCCCGTTCCCGACAGGGCTTTCTGTCATCAGCAGTACCAATCCTGAGTTGATACCGTGGGCGTGGGCTGTAAACGGCTGTTTTTCGGTCCTTGCACCGATACTTGCCGTAATGTTTGCCCTCTCAGCCGGGTTCAAAATGGTTATTATTGCAGGGGTATTGATGTATCTTCTGGCATTTTTCTCTCTCAGGAAGGTAAGACGAGGAATTACCTTTGACAGATGCTAATATCTTTTCTGAACATCTCCGATCATCGGCACAAAAGCGACTCCCCCCATCTGCACAACATCAAGTTCCCCCTTCTCCTTTGTCGCAAGTGTCAGCGTCTGGAAATATACGGTGCTGCCGAGAGGGATAATAAGCCTTCCCCCCTCCTTAAGCTGCCTGATTAATGGTGCGGGTATGTGGTTGGCTGAAGCGGTTACTATTATTGCATCGTAAGGCGCATATTCCTTCCATCCGTAATATCCGTCGGCATGCTTTACTTTAACATTCTTATATCCTAAACTTTTCAGCAGTTTTTCTGATTTTTCCGCAAGATTCTTCCTGATTTCAATTGTGTATACTTCTGACGCAATCTCTGCCAGCACCGCGGCCTGATAACCTGACCCTGTTCCTATCTCAAGGACCTTATCACCCGGCCTAAGCTTCAAAGCCTCTGTCATCAGCGCTACGACATAAGGTTGGGAAATAGTCTGCCCTTCATCAATAGGGAGGGGATTATCCTCATATGCCCTGTGCATGTATCTCTTGTCTACGAACAGATGCCTTTCAATCCTCTGCATAGCTCCAAGCACTTTAGCGTCCCTTACGCCCCTCCCCTTTATATCTTTTTCGACCATTATCAGGCGTTTTATTTTGTAATCGTCGGATGCGTATAGAATGGATCCCGGATATAAAAAGGTGAAGATCATCAGTAACAACAGGATATGCTGTAAAATTTTCTGAAAAGACATTCGGTTATCTCAACTTCTATTGAGGTTTAATCACCCTGATCAATGATTCAATATCGTCATCGCTTAGAGGGCCGCCGTTGTTGATGTGGAAACCCGGCATCGAGGTATTGATCACACCGCTCCTTATCGCCTTCCTGATATATTCTTCAGGTTTTCTTCCCATCTCAAGGATTGAAGATGCGCTTTTTCCGTTGTCGTGGCATATAATACAGTCAGCGCTAAACAGGGCAAGCTTTTTTTTCCCTCTTCCATTTTCCACATGGCACACACCGCAACGTTCACCGAATATTTCATCTGCAGCGTGTTTCTCCATATGGATCATATCCTTAACATACATGGTTACCGAAAGGGTTATAAAAGATTTCTTCAGGTCGTTGGTATGAACCTGAATTATTTTTGATACACGTCCGAGTTTCCCTTTAATGTCAACTGACACATTGATCATCCCCTTCTCTCCCGGTTTCAGACGGCTCGAACTAGCCATCGCAGCTGTGCACCCTCAGGAAGAAGACAATTTTTCTATAACAAGGTCAGAGTCGCCGTTATTTACGAATTTAAATATATGTTCGATCTTCTCTTTCTGAGCAACTACACCGAAATCGTGTCCCAGTGTGTCGAATTCCACCGAGGGCTGAGCATATGAAACCGAACGAAAAACCAAAAGAAATAATAATAAAGCAGCGGTCTTCATTTGATGTATTATAGCTTTCCTGAACAATAGTGGCAATATGCAGCGTTAACGAAGTTATTTCCCCTGCCCGGCAAGGACGGAAAGGAATATGCAATTAGATGCGTTGTCAGGGTGAGGATCACATCTATACAGCTTCGACTGATTTTATATCAGAGACAGCCTTTTTCAATTCGGCTTCTATCCCGCCTTTAAGCGTCATTATAGACATTGGACATGAGCCGCATGCGCCGACAAGTTTCACCTTCACGATATTATCATCGGTTATCTCCACAAGTTCCACATCTCCGCCGTCTCTCTGCAGAAAAGGCCTTACCCTGTCTATCGCATCCTGAATCTTTTTTCTGTCAAGCATTATGGACCTCCTTTTATGCAAAAAATAAATATTAGAATTATCTTATATTTTCCCGGATTTAACAGCAATGATTTAAATCATATTGCATGGCAGCAGGATAAGCAGGAACTAATCTACACAACAATATCTATCCGTGGCCGAACACGCATCTGCGATCACAATAAAATTTCCCGTTCAACCATCCGAACCATAATCACATGATTCAGCCTTCTGCGGGTTAAAAATATTTTCATAAATTATTCATATTCTATTCATTTTTTCTTCATAAACTTCGTTTATTCTAAACTTAATAATAAAGTTGAAAGGAGGTGTACATATGAAAAGATTAGTTGCAGGTCTGGCGATTGCTGCGCTTCTTACAATCGGTGCCGCAGCATATGCCCACGGTCCCGGCTGGATTGGCGGAGGTCAATACGGTCCTGGTTGCGAAAATTGCATGGGAGGCCCTGGTTATGGCGGACATATGAGAGGATGGTCGGGCACTGAAGAACAGAAAAAGTTTCTTGAAGAAACCGCCGATTTAAGAAAAGAGCTTCATAACAAGCGGTTTGAATACTCCGAAACCCTCCGAAACCCAAACGCATCCACTGAAACCATAACAAATCTTGAGAAAGAAATCCGTGAACTACAGGACAAAATCCACGAAAAAGCACCCCGTTCATATTATGGAAAATCTGGCGGATATGGCTGCAGGTGGTAATTTTTTGATCAATTTCTGAAGGCAGCCGGCGCTTTTCCCCACCCGGCTGCCTTTCTTCTGTTTCTCCATTCTATCTAATCCATGTTATCCAAAAAAGGAATCGCAAACCCATACAGACGAAAGATCTTTTCGCTATGCCGGGCATGATTATCAACCCTCCAGTTGCAAAACATGTTCTTGATATGGAAGGCAGGTGCGATGGAAAAGGGCTGCCGTCAACACCTTACAGCCCTAATGAGCAGCC
>JBFMDL010000013.1:0-43040 GCA_040753635.1 Nitrospirota bacterium
CTTTTTTGTCATTTCGAGTGAAACGAGAAATCTTAAGAGCCGTTATGATCCAATAAGTTTTAAGATTCCTCGTCGCCTTCGGCTCCTCGGAATGACACAAAAACTTAGTTTTTCAGCAGCCTGATAAATCAGAAAAATGCAATATGAGGGAGCGTGGAAGACTGAAAAATATTTATTTGCAACTCTTTAAAACATGCCATGCAGCAATCCTGGATAACATCGAATTATTCAAATAAGGATCATACTGATTGCGAAATGGCATATGAGAAATCTTGTTGCATTGTAAAGATTTTGAAGGCATTCACGCTCCCTGCTGACATTATATATCCATAGGCAACTGCATTTTCCGGGATTAATTACAAATCCTCTCTATAGCTTCAATGATTATATTTCTAACCCTTCTGTCGAATAATACTGCCGCGTGATTTAACGGGAAGCTGTAATGATTTTTACACCATTCGATCTGCGAGCTCTCATCGGTCACAAGACCGTCCCCGATGCCTTTTTTAAGTTCCGCAGGATACAGGAACTCCGGAACGATCTTCTCAAGAATATCCGGCACTGAAAGAATATTTGCAGGGCTCAGGATCCATCTTTTATCAGAACCTTCCCTGACGGTTTTCCATTCCCATCTGTAGAGACTGAAAAGCGAAGGGCTGGTCCCACCTATAGTCATGCAATGAATGCCTTTCTTTTTACTGTCATTGAGTCCCATGAAAAAGTCCGATCCGGGCAGAAGCTCCCTGACAGCCGTGCTTTCAAGAAAATCGGCGATACGCCTGATAATTTTTTTAAACTTGCCCTTTTCAGAGGCGTAAATAAACAACGGTGTGATTATTGCCGAAAGAGGCGAAATATACACTGCAAGCTTCGCTATTGAGCTTCCCCTGTGAGGCGTGCAGACAGTTATAAGCCCTTTTATTCTTTTATCGCCGTCCATTAAATACTTCCTGGCAATAAGCCCTCCCCTGCTGTGCCCTACAAGGATAATCCCTTTTTTGCTGCATTCACCTGCAAATTTTATAACCTCGGTCAGTTCTGTTACAGCGGCATCAATCGGCCCAACAGGTCTTTCCTGACTCCAGGTCACAACAGTATACCCTTCTGATTTCATGTCATAAAAAGATGTTTTTAAACTTTCCGGCCTAATGCCTGCTGAGATGCCGGGGAAAGTTATATCAGGTTTTTCCCTGCTGCATCCAAAATTCCTTTCCGATGGTTTAAGGGACAGCAAGGCTGTGATGGGCAGACTGGCCCCAAGTATGCGGGATTCCGAAGGATTTTCCCATATTTTCTTATCCATCCCGAGTCCGTGGATGAATACTATAACCGGCTTGTCCTTATCCCCTTTATAATATGCAATGTCAGGATTCATTTTTTATAAACAGTTAAAAATATATTAAAAAAACAATATATTGTAAAGAATTATCATATAATTTTATATTGACAAATTGACACCGAACTTGGTATAAAACTTTACCTTGCAAGACTTTCAAAAAAATCCAAAACGATAGGAGGGGAAACCTATGAAGTTAGGTGTATTTGTTAGTGATTATAAGCTAACAACTGATACTCTGGACAGGATAAAGGCTGACGGTATCATACTTGTGCTGAATGGCGTTTATCATGCAACAACGAAACAAGACGGGAAGGCTTCATCAGTGCTGGACAAGACATCAAACCTGTATGCCCTGTCTGATGATATTCAGATTAGAGGACTGAAGGATGCTGATGTCGACAAGAGAGTAAAGGTGGTCGGTTACGGTGATATTGTGGACCTTATTTTTAACGAATTCGACAAAGTAGCTTGGCTATAGGGGGTAAGAATATGGGAACTTTAACTATTGGTTGTTTTCCGGGACTTGTAGGCAATATGACGTATGATTTTGCATTAAAACTTGCAGAGGCCGCAGCAAATAAGGGACATAAAGTTAATTTATGGTTTTCAGGAAATGCAAGCGGCTCTGTTAAGGCTAAGCAGAAACACCTGAAGGACTATTCAACAGGAGAAAAATACTTAAAGGCGCTTATTGAAAAAGGCGTGGAGGTCTGCGCATGCGAGGCTTGCAGCAATGCAAGAGGTGTTGATAAAACTAATGCGATTGAGGGTGTGCAGTGGAATGCAATGCACTGGTATCTTGCCAAAATTCACAGCTCTGACAGAGTTCTTCATATAGGAGGTGAATAAGATGGGTGATATAAAACTTGCTTTAATTGTACAGAAACCTCAATACAAGGGTGAGACATCGAGGTTGGGTATAACTCATGCCATATCATATCAGACTGTTGAGATACTGCTTGAGGATGGTGACACAGTAACCCCGAAATTATGTTTTATTGGTGAAGGCGTGCTTGGGATTCAGAAAGGCCAGAATACAATGGACTTATATGGTGTTACAAGCACAGAGACACACATGAAAAATACCCTTCTTGTTGACCTCGATGTATTGGTATGCAAGGAAGACCTGGCCAGGTACGGCATACCCGAAGATGCGATGCCCAATGCAGAGGATATGGGCGCTGATAAGACAATTCAGGTTGTGCCATTTTCTGAAATACAGAAAGTGATGGATGAATCAAATCATGTTCTTTTCTTCTAAAAATATAAAAGGAGGTTTTCGAAATGGGAGAATTAAGCAGCAAGACGCCTGATCAGACACTCGATGTTCTGGGCAGGGTATGCCCCTATCCATTGGTTCTTTCCAAAAAAGCCCTCGAAAAAATGGGCAGCGGACAGATCCTGAAAATCCTTTGCGATGCCCCGGCATCCGCAGAGGATTCCCTTCCAAAATTCGCTGAAAAACAGGGTTACAAGTTCGAAGCAGTGAAGATCGAGGGGGAAGATCGCTGGGATATTTTTATCCAGAAATCATAATTGTTTCATGAAGGAGGGGCACTGACTGACCAGGCCTCTCCTTCATGAACAGGCAAAACAAATCCTTAATTTACTACAAACATTTTTATTCTATACACAGCATCACAATAAATACTTACGCATTGCTTGTCATTCCCGCTTGTCGGGTCGTAGCGACTCTCAGCGAAGACTCGCATCGAGAATCTTTCTTCAATGAATGATGCCGGACAAGCCGGCATGACAGACCTTTGATGGTTTATCATCATAAACAAAGAGTAATGTCGTTATGTATATTATCAATTCTCTCCTTTCAGCCTGAATGTAATCGGTATTTCTATATTTCCCTTTACTGCCGGGAACGGGGATGCCTTGATGATTGTCTTCTCAGCCGCTGAATCGAGAATATTAAACCCCGAACTCTTGATTATCCTGACATTCTGAGGCAGCCCTTTCGCATTAATCGAAAATTCCGTTAAAACTGTCCCTTCCATCCTCTTTCTCAGGGCAATATAAGGGTAAATCAAATTGTTTTCTATGGCTGTTCTGATCTTTAACAGCGCCGGGTTGTTGTCAATGTCTTTTCCCTCTGTTTCTGCAGAGAATCGGTCTCCTGAATTTGCATGATCTGATGATGCGATGTATACATCCGGCGCATTGCCATGCGTGCTGCCCCCCCGGGCTTTCGAAATATGAAGTGCACCGCCTGCAGGAATGTCAATATTAACAGATTCTTTTTTATTTTCATTTAATTTTACTGTATCAGACAACATGTCTCTCTCTTTTTTCTGCACAATAAGCTCTTCCGGGATCTTTCCCGCGGTTTTTCGTGGATATTGCGACTCTTCATTTATATTTTTTGTGATGTTATCCGCCACTTTTTTCGCATAACTGTCCGGATTATCATCGAAGACGGAGACGATAATATAATTATTTTTAATTTTATTGCTGCCGCCCCCTGATAAAAGGGCAACAGCAATAAAAACCATATGAAAGATAAGCGAGAAGCTTATGTTCCTCGAAAAATTCATCAGAACCTTATGCTTACGCCCCCGGTGATCTCTACAGGTGACATTGGATAACCCTTTGCCGTCTGAAACTCCCTGTTTAACATGTTCTTGCCTATAATAAATATCTCAGCGGTTGCGTTTGACAGTTTAATTTTCTGGCTGATCTTTCCATCCAGAAGGAAATAACATCCGGGATCCCCATCCTGAACAATATACTTTGACACATAGCTTCCTTCTAATGAAACCGTCATGCCCTTAACAGGATAAACTGATGCGGTCCCTTTTATCTGATGTCTTGCGCTGAATCTGATTTTCTTGTCCGTTTCGTCATCTTTGGTATCCATAAATGTGTAATTAATTCCGAAATCTGCCTTGCCTAAAAGGAACTTTGACTCTGCTTCGAATCCTCTCACCTTTGCCTTTGCTACATTAACAGGAGACCACCTCCATGGGCTTATCTCCTGCCATTGAATAAGATCTCTTGATCTCTTTTCGAATGCCACAATCTTGATATTCCCAATGCCATTGTAAAATTTCTGTAGTCCGATCTCGTATTCTGTTGATTTCTCCGGCTTTAAATCAGGGTTGCCTACAGCCCAGCCTGTATCAGGCCAGTAAAGATCATTCATTGCTGGCACACGGAAACCATGCCCTGCTGATAATGAAATATTAATTTTCTGCGGTAGTTTTATCAATACCGACGCCTTTGGGCTTATCCTTTCTTCAGAATCAATATCATCATATCTCGCGCCAAGCGTCAAAATTATCTTTTCCGACAACAATATCTCGTCCTGAATGAATACGCCTTTTCTTGACCTGCTGTGCTTCCCGACAGAGGTTGGATCGAATAAATTATCGCGGCTGTCTATATCCTCTTCCAGAAACTCGATCCCGCCTGTTAACAGATTTGATGATCCGATAGACAGGCTGTGTTGCAGGTCTATTCCTTTTATCATGTTCTTGTGCGTGTTATCCTCGATGCCGGGATTTATATATCTTATCCTAAAGTTATGGCTAAAAAGCTTCAGAGATGTGTCTTTGATCTTCAGGTCTATCCCGGCCAGAAAATTTTCGTCTCTCTGGGTGGCAAAAGGGGTTCGCCAGCCTGTAGACCCCGGGGAACCGGCATCCCTGTGGCTGTAATCGATATTCAGGCCAGCGTGTATATCTTTCGAAAAATCATATGTGAATTTGGTATTTACCGCATCTATGTCATATCGTGAATTTTCCCTGAAACCCTTTGAAGCCTCCTTTGACAGGGAAAGATAAAAACCTGCATTCCCAATTTTTCTCGATGTATTCAGGCTGAGATCCCTGGTCGAGAATCTCCCGTATGAGGCGCTCAATTTAGTAACAGGCTTATCAGGGATCTTTGTGATTATATTTATGACACCTCCCATTGCATCGGCCCCGTAAAGCGCTGATGAAGCGCCCCTCAGTATCTCGACCCTCTCAATGTTTTCAAGGGGAATTGTAATGGTATTCAGGTCAACCTGTCCGTCACCCGGTTTATTCAGCCTTTTACCGTCGATCAAAACAAGCACCTGCTCCGCAGTGCTTCCCCGTAATGATACAGAAGACGAAGCGCCATGATCGCCGTATTCGACCGTCTTGACTCCGGCTACATTCTTCAATACATCGGTAACATTATAATAACTGCCTTTCTCTATCTCATCAGCAGTTATTATCGTGACATCCTGGGCAATATTTTCGACAGATTCTTCCACCCTGGTTGCGGTAACAACAACCTCTTCAATCTTTATAGCACCTTCGTCCGCCCATACTGATGAAATCATCAGCAAAGGAAGAAGCATTAACCAAAATCTATTCATAAATCTTTCTCCTTTTCAATAATTTTTTACGTTGACAACTATTTTGTATTTCCAGGAGCGACAGGACATAGTATTTGAGCGGATTCTTTTGCCGATATTCCAACACACCACCCCCTTAGTCCCCCCCCTTGATAAGGGGGGATATGAGGGGGTGAGGCAAAAGCCCTCGGAGTCCCGACAAATGTCGCAGCGAGAATGAGCGAAAATGCTATGTCCTGTCCTATACCTACCCAGTATCCTGTCTCATAAAACCTCCTCTTCCCTCGAAGGGTATTAGTTTTGAGGCATTAAGGGTCTCCTGACTCAGGGCGACCTACTTGCCTGCCTTCCCCGGCCTTTAAAGCCAAGTGGCTTTAAAAGCAGGTTGAGGTTTAGGTCGAGGTTAAGTTAAAACTTTCTTAACCTTAAACCTTGACCTTATCCTGCCTTTATGGGCTTTCGTTCCCTTCACAGTTGCGGGGCAGTTCCCGGTTCTCACGGGATTCCCCTTGAATACCTCCTTTTCACTGCCAAAGGCAGTTTAAACGTATTTGTATTCGTATGCCATCTGATTTATGGCGTCCTTTCGCAATATATACCTGACCTTGTCCTCGGCTATTAATTTAAAGGCATGTCTTATTATCTTTTTATAAAACTCGCAAAATTCAGCTTTCCTGTATAGATTCCCCCTTGCATGCATTTCTGCAGGGCATGGTGAGCCGCATATATGCCTGAAATCGCATGTATTACATTCATCAATCTTTTCTACAATTCTATTTCTTATTTTTTTAAAAGGCCTTGAATTCATCGCCTTTTCAATCGAAGTCTCAAAGATGTTTCCACCTGAGAACTCCTTGAATCCGATAAATTCCCCGCATGGGATCATATCGCCATTGGCCGTTACTGTTAAAAACGTTCTTCCACCTCCACATGGCGAGATATCGCACATCATCCGCCTTGCTGTTGGCGCTATTATCGCAAGGATTATATTGGCAAAATTGCCGATCACTATCTGTCTTTTAGTTTTTTTCGAAAGTTCCATCGCTGTGTCAACAGCCTTGATCAGGCTGTTTGCATATACCATGTCATCAGGTTTGAGTTTTATAGCTCCTCTCTGTGTCAGTCGAACAGGATTAAGCAATACCATAGGGACTTTTTTCTTATGGAGGAATTTTAAAAGGCTTGAAAGCCTGTCAACATTGTATTTTGTAGCTGTGCAGATCACATTCAGCCCTTTGTAGCCGTCAAACCAGTCCAGTGCCCTGACAGCTTTTTCGTAATTTCCACTGCCATGGTTTATCCTCCTTGAGCGGTTATTTATTTCTTCCTGGTCTGCGTCAAGGGAAATCCCGATGCCTACCCTGTATTTCCTTATAAAATCCGTATCTTCTTTTTCGAGGAGAAGGGCATTTGTCTGGATACCGAAAAGAAATTTCTTATGATATTTCTTTATTGCCCCGAAGATCATATCTTTTACGAGAAGGGGCTCTGCTGCATGAAATACTATTACGGGTTTCTTCTTAACTTTTTTAAAATATTCTTCTATCTTTTTCAAGGTTGTATCCAGTTCTTCTGTTGTCATCTGTGTGCCATGTCTTCTGATGCTTGAAGGGATGTAACAATAAAGGCAATTTGCATTACATCTGTCGGTGGGATCTATGTAAACGCAGTTCAGGGGTTCATTGAACCTGAAATTAAAAAGTTCGTTATCGAGATGCTTTCGCTCCTTTTTATAAAGGTCTATTAAGTCATCGGGCAGAACGAATCTGCCATTGTCTCCGGGGATGGCTCCCCAGAATATGTTTTCAGGGTCGAGTGCGAGTTTCCAGTCAGAGTTAATATCAGAGAATGAAAGCCCACGTGTGTTATTTTTTATCATACTTGTTAGCTCTCCTTTTTGAAATAATGCTTATTTATTTCTGTAATTCAGTAGGGGCGTATCGCAATACGCCCCTACAAAAGATTACAAAGGCATCTTCTTTTTTGGCACATCACCATACATTACAAAATGGGTCAGGCCATTGGATGTCTTTGCACACTTAAGGTGATAAGAAACAGCAGTACCTTTTGCCTTTGTCCTTTCACAGGATGGGTTTTTCTTTGCCTTTTTGCTTTTCATATCTTTTCACCTCCTCCCTTTATAATGTCTGTCAGTTCTTTTATTAACGACAAATTATCGGCCCTGGGTTTAACAGCAACTCTTATATAAGAACTATCAAGCCCTCTGAAATTTGAACAATCCCTGACGAGAATCCCTTTTTTACTCAGCCTCAGATAAATCTCATCTGCATTATTTACCTTCAATAAATAAAAATTCGCTTCGGAGGGATAAAACTTTATTCCTATTTTTTTAAAATTATTCTCAAGGAATTGTTTCTCCTTTTTTATTAATCTAATTGTTTTATCCCTGTATCCCGTATCCCCGAGGGCTATAAGTCCTGCCCTTTGAGCAAGGCTGTTTACTGTCCATGGCTCTTTATACTTTTTTATGGTTTCAATGATATTTAATGGAAATACTCCGTATCCAACTCTTAAGCCGGATAGCGCATAGAATTTTGTCATTGATCTCATGACTATGAGATATGGATTACTCTGAACTGCATCTATGACAGAATCTTCAGGACAGAAATCAATAAACGCCTCATCTACTATCAGGTAACATTTCATCTCAGCGGCAGCATTTGCTATTTCAAGAACTTCATGTCTCTTTAACAGTCTGCCTGTAGGGTTATTCGGATTGCAGAGGAAAACCAGTTTTGAGTTTTGAGTTTTGAGTTTTGAGTTAAATGCAAGTCTTTCTATCGCCGATATAAATTCATCAGGGGCTATGTCAAAGTTATCTTCTTTTTTTAACTCATACCTCATTACTTGTAACTCATTGCTGATTTTACACGCCCTTTCATATTCTGAGAATGTTGGGTGCGGTATCAGAACCTTCTCAGGTCTTAATGCCCTCGGAATAAGATAGATGAGTTCTGTACTTCCATTTCCACATAGAATGCTTTCAGGTTCCAAATTATGGTATCGGGCAAGCTTTGATCTAAGCGCCTTTGTATCAGGGTCCGGATAATTGCCCAGACAACTTAAATGCCTGTTTATCTCGTGTCTGACCTTTTCCGGCACCCCGAGAGGATTTATAGATGCGCTGAAATCAATAATCTTCTTCTCAGGGATATTGATCTCTTCAGAAAATCTGTATATATTACCGCCGTGTTTAAACATGCCATGCCCTTATCAATAAAACCATGACCGCAATCGCCACACACAGAAAAGATGTGATCCTGACAATATTCACAGCGCTTTTCGATGGCGCTGAATAATCTCCGT
This sequence comes from Nitrospirota bacterium, assembly GCA_040753635.1. Lineage (GTDB taxonomy): Bacteria > Nitrospirota > Thermodesulfovibrionia > Thermodesulfovibrionales > UBA6898 > JBFMDL01. Next base: position 9,000 of record JBFMDL010000013.1, read on the forward strand.
TCATCTCTTTCCCGATATACTGCTTTTCTACCAGAACTCCTCCGTATGTTGAAGGGCCGCCAAGCATTACACCAAGGGCTCCTGCCATTGCCGCCTCTGGAATACCGCTGTTGGGACTTGAATGATTCCCGCCATCGCGCAGCATAACTTTTAAAGCGTTCCGACCGTTCAATCTGTTTAACCCGGCTGAACGGCTTGAATTATTTTTGAGTTTATTCAAGCCTCCGATAATAAATGCCGAAATCACTATCAAGATGCCCGCGATCCTTGCAGGGATGTAATTGGCAATGTCATCGAGTCTTGCAGCAGCCCAGCCAAAATATCTGTACCTGTCATTTTTATATCCGAGCATCGAGTCCATGGTATTTATCGCCTTGTAGGTCATTGCCAATGGAAGACCCCCGATCGCAAAGTAGAATACGGGCGCCACTATTCCGTCAGATGCATTTTCAGCAAGGCTTTCTATGGTTGCCCTGATGATGCCCTTTTCATTCAGAGAATCTGTGTCACGCCCCACGATGTATCCGGCCTTAATCCTCGCATCAGTAATATTTTTATCAACCAGCGCCGCAATCACATCATCAGCCGAATCTGTTAACCCCTTTACTGCCAACGTTGTTGATATGAGATAGACCATCACTAAGAGTGAAAAGTAAGAAGTGAAAAGCGAAAAGTGAAAAGTAAGTAACATAGAATCAACAATATAAAATAGAGCAAATGTTGAGTCCGTTATAATCACTACAAGTAATATCCCAGCCCATTTCTCCTTTATTTCTGCATTCTGCAGTCTGTGTTCTGTAATCTGTGTTCTGTTGTCTGCGTTTTGTATCCTGTATCTCAGGAGGTCTTCAAGCCGTGTTATCACCCATCCCATTGCCCTTACCGGATGGGGAAACCATGCGGGATCACCTATGCAGAGGTCAAGGACAAAAGCTAAAACCAGCAATGAATAAGGTCTCGAAAGGAAAGTAAGAATGTCCTGAAACGTCTCAGGCATTTATCAGCTCCTCAATAAATTTCATATCTACAGAATCCCTTATTATCCCGGCCCATCTGTCAAGCGAGTCATCCCTGAGCCTGGAAAAATCTATTGTCTCTTCAATCGGGCGCAATCCCTTTTTCAGTCGCAGGGAATTAATAAGACCCCGCCTGAAAATGTCATTATCGAAAATGCCGTGAATATATGTGCCCCAGACATTTTCTTTTCGAGAGCCATCAAGAACAAAACCGCTTGAACGGTTTATCCTGAACAACCCTACGTTACCGGTTGTCTTACCCATGTGAATCTCATAGCCTTTTAAGACAGAGCCCAGACCCCAGAGCCCAGAGTCCGGATTTTTCTTGTCTTTGTTCTGTATTCTGTATTCTGTGTTCTGGATTTCTGCCTCCACCTGGCATGTGGTCTTGATCTTTTCGAAAGTCGTCTCTATATCAAGCAGACCCAATCCATCTATTTCCATATATTCACTCTCAATGCGGTGGATATCATATATCTTCTTCCCGAGCATCTGATATCCACCGCATACGCCTATCAAGGGGATACCCTTTCCCGCAGCCCTTTTTATGCTCTGCTCAATACCGTATTCTTTCAGGAAAAAAAGGTCTTTAACTGTATTCTTGGACCCTGGTATGACTAAAAGGTCTGCATTTTCTATATCGTCTTCCCGGAGGGAATAGATAAGCTCAACATCAGGCTCATACATAAATGGATCGAAATCAGTGAAGTTCGAAATATATCTGAGCCTTAAAACTACAATCCTTAACGGTTTGAACCGTTCAAACGGCTTAAACTGTTTAAGCCGTTCAATTGGCACCCCGTCTTCCTCATGCAGCCCGAGGTCTCCGAGGTATGGAATTACTCCGAGCACCGGCCTCCCTGTCCGTTCTCTTATCATCTCCAGCCCCGGCTTCAGGATGTTCATATCCCCCCTGAACTTGTTTATGATGAATGCCTTAATGTAATCGGCATCACACAATCCCCCCATCCCCCCTTTAGTAAAGGGGGATGAGGAGGGATTTTTTAAAAGCTCGATTGTCCCGCAGAAGGCTGCAAATACACCACCCTTGTCTATATCTCCTACAAGGATCACAGGGGATTTTGTATGCCTTGCAACCCGCATATTCACAACCTCATCCTTGCTCAGATTGATCTCAGCAGGACTCCCGGCCCCTTCTATTACAATCAGGTCATATTTCTTTGATAGTCTTTCATATGCTTTTGTTACCGCATCCCATGCCTCATTCTTGAATTCATAGTACTCATTCGCTTTCATATTCGAATGAACCCTGCCGTTCAAAATCACCTGGCATCCAGCCTCGCCGGACGCCTTAAGCAGTATCGGGTTCATGTCGACAGAGGGCACGACTCTTGCCGCCTCTGCCTGCAATGCCTGCGCCCTCCCGATCTCGCCACCATCTCCTGTTATGAAGGAATTGAGCGCCATGTTCTGCGATTTGAAAGGCGCAACCCTAATCCCCATGTCGCTGAAAATTCTGCAAAGACCGGAGACGATAAGGCTCTTACCAACCCCTGAACCCGTCCCTTGAATCATTAAAGACTTAGCCATAAAACAGAATCAAGAACCCAGATCACAGAACACAGACTAAAGCTGTTTTGCAAAACCGACGAGCATTGCTGCTATTTCGTCCGCTTCTGTGATAAGTTTCTCAAAATCCTCCTTTTTGCAATAATGTAATCTTAATGCAATCTCCAGACATGTCATTACCTCATAATTCGACCTCAATGCTATTTCAATAAATCGCCTGAACTCTTTATTTGACTTATTGCCACTTCCTTCAGCAATGTTCGGTGAAATTGATGTTGCTGCCCTCCTAATCTGACTTACTGAACCAAAAACTTCATCATTAGGAAAAGATTTACTTAACTTATAAATAAGAACTGCAAAATCAATCGCCCTCTGATAAACATTAAGTTTTCTGGAATTATGCATGCTTGCCTCTTTTTATCTGTGTTCTGATATCAGTGTTCTGTAATTTATCAGTTTCACAACTGGATATTTATCCCAGAACTCAATGATATTTACCGCTGCATAGTCCTGCTCAATCCTGAAGATGTTCTCCAAAGGGATGCCGAGAAGATGACAGATAATTATCCTGTTTACGCCGCCGTGGGCGACTATTGCAATATTTTTCCCTGAAAATCCCCCCATCCCCCCTTTGCTAAAGGGGGGCGAGGGGGGATTATTTTTATGATTTTCTAAAATCATATTTAACGCTATTACTACCCTATCCCTTACCTCGAGCGTGCTTTCTCCACCCATGGGACTGTATTTCAGAGGATTATTTGCCCATGACCCGAATTCTTTTGAATATCTCTCTTTGATCTCATCAAAACTCATGCCTTCCCATATTCCGAAATTTCTTTCCCTTAAATCCGGCATTACGATCGGGACAGGTCCGTTATGCTCTGTTATTATCTCGGCGCTTTTTATTGACCTGCTCAAATCAGAACAGTAGACAGCAGACAGCTTATTAGAATGATTTTTCCCCCCTTCCTTACCCTCCCCCCTCAAGATGGAGGGAGGGATGGGGGGGATGAATTTTTCTAAATATCTTGCTATTTGTCTCATCTGTCTAATTCCATGTTTCGACAGGGGCACATCGATGCTCCCTTTGTACCTTCGGACCTCTGCGCCCTCTGTCTCTCCGTGTCTGATCAGATATAGAGTCGTGACCATGCAACCGCCATTAATAAAAATATTGTTTCTGTAATTTCGCTTATTGCGCCGAGTGTATCACCTGTGAGGCCGCCGAATTTTTTACCAAAAAATTTCGTTGAAGAAAAACTCAGGACAAAAGTCGCAAACAATAGGAACAACATGAACGGAAGGAATCCTGATAGGGAATGCATAAAGCTGAGAACTGCAAACAAGAAAACAACAACCATTGTTGTAAAAAGGAGTTCCTTCCCACTTTTATTTTTAATAAATATCCTTCCAAGTCCATCCTGCCTTGCAGATGCACCATGAAATATAGCCACGTTCATTGCCCACTTTGAAAATACAGGCATAAAAAACAATGGATAGTAAGCAGTGAAAGGTGAATAGTCCTTGAGTATATGATCGAGAAATAGAAACTTAAGCAAGAGCGTCATAGTTATCGCAACCACCCCGATTGCTCCTGTGGAACTGTCTTTCATCGCAGAGAGTCTCCTCTCCCTGTCAACCGCCTTGTCTCCGCTCGATTTTACAGCCAAAGCATCGAAAGTGTCCGCAAGTCCGTCAAGATGAAAACCCCCATTGCTGATTATCAATATCAAGACAACAAGCGCACTCACAATCTCTGCAGAAAAGACTTTTAAAAGCAATGCAGCAGAAACCGCAGCCAATAAACCCTGGAATGCACCTACAAGCGGGAAAAAAGACGCTGACCGGGACAGTTCTTTTTCGGAAATATCACCATTGACTTTTAAAGGTATAATTGTCAAAAACTGAAACGCAAGCAATATCTTTTTCATCAGACTATAGAACCCGGATTACAGAACACAGACTAAAGCTGCTTGGAAAAACCCACCAACATAGCAGCTATCTCATCTGATTTTGCAATCAGTCTTTTAAAATCCTCCTTTTTGCAATAATTTAATCGTAAAGCAATTTCAAGACATGTCATTACTTCATAGCCAGATCTTAAGGCTATTTCTAAAAATCTTTTAAATTCTTTGTTTGATTTATTTCCGCTTCCTTCTGCAATATTTAAAGAAATTGATGTTACTGCCCTTCTAATCTGATTTGTTAATCCAAAAAGTTCATCCTTCGGGAAAGACTTTGTAAGCATATATATTTCAACAGAAAAATCAATTGCCTTTTGATAAACCTTGAGTTTCCTAAAATTATGCATTTAATTTTCTCCTATCTGTGTTCTGTGCTCTGTGTTCTTACGTCTGATTTTTTGCTGCTACTCCTGCCTCTCCGAATGTCGCCATCTCTTTATATATCTTAAGTCCGCCTTCGATTATTAACATCGCAAGCGCTGCCCCTGTCCCTTCTCCGAGCCTGAGGTCAAGATCGAGTATCGGTCTTAATCCTATTTTTTCGAGCATCGCCTTATGGCCTATCTCAACAGAATTATGCGCTGCAAACATGTAATCCTTTGTGTCGGGTTCCAGGCAATATGCTATCAAAGCCCCGGCAGTTGATATAAAACCGTCGATGACAACCGGGATCCTGTTCGCAGCTGCGCCGATAATCAATCCCGCTATGCCGCCGATTTCAGCGCCGCCGACCTTGGAAAGGACATCGACCGGGTCTCCGGGATCGGGTCTGTTGAATGCTATTGAATCCCCGATCACCTTAATCTTGTTCTTTAAAGCATCATCGCCGATGCCTGTACCTTTGCCTGTTACTTCTGATATCGCCCTCCCTGTGAGAACTGCTGTTATAGCGGAGGAAGGGGTAGTGTTTGCTATCCCCATCTCGCCTGTCCCGAAGATCTTGTATCCTTTTTTTGCATATTCGTTCGCAAGCTCGATCCCGACATTTATGCAGTCTTCAGCCTCCTGTCTTGTCATGGCAGGGCCTTTACGAATATTTTTTGCGCCTCTAACAATTTTTTTTGAAATAAATGACCCTCCCATCCCCACTTGTTTATTTATCAATTCATTATTGTGGCCGCCCCCAAAATCAAAATCAACGCCTATGTCAACAACAACAACCTCTGCGCCTGCATGTCTTGCAAGCACATTTATACCGGCACCGCCATCAAGGAAATTGAATACCATCTGGGGAGTGACTTCTTTCGGAAAAGCGGAAACGCCTTCTTCTGCGACACCGTGATCACCTGCAAACGTGAATATGACTTTTTTATCCAGAACAGGCATTGTGTTCTCTGTGATTGCCACAAGCCTCCTTGCAAATTCTTCAAGCCTTCCAAGGCTGCCATGAGGTTTTGTCAGATTATCGAGGCGTTTCTGTGCCATCTCTAATAAATCACCATTAACAGATACAATTTTTTCAACTATCCCTTTCATAATTCTTCTCCTTTTATAATTTTAGAGACAGGGCATTGCATTTGAGCGGTTTCTTTTGTCACGATGAATATCCGGACAAAAGCCTCGGAGCGCAGCGAGAATGAGCGAAAATGCTATGCCCTGTCTTCATCCTTATATCCTTTCTTTAGATTTTATTTTCACAGGTATTCCTGCCACAACCATATAAACCTCATCTGCGATCTCTGCAATTCTCTGATTGAGTGTCCCTGCCATATCCCTGAATCTCCTCGCCATCTCGTTTTCAGGGACAATGCCCATTCCGACTTCGTTAGAAACAATCAGCAGGGGCGTATTGCTACACGTCCTTATCGATTTCTGGGCAGGGGCGTATTGCAATATGCCGATCAAACTTTCGATTTCTTCATCAAGATTCAAGTCAGCATGCATTACATTCGACAGCCATAATGTCAGACAGTCAATGATGATTACGTCGTATTTGCCTTCTATCGTTTTAATCACATCAGCAATCTCCAATGGTTCTTCATAAGCATCCCACTCATTTCCCCTCTGCTTTTTATGTCTCTCGATTCTTTCTTTCATCTCTTCATCGAGCGCTTCAGCAGTTGCAATATACGCCTTTCTGCCATCAATCTTTGATGCCTCTGCCATCGCAAAAGAACTCTTTCCGCTCCTTGCGCCCCCTGTAATAAAAATTATTTTATCCATTCAATAACCCTGTATCTCAAAACCCGCCATTAATGCCTTATAACATGCAAAGTATCTGTCTTTGCCCCCGTTCCACGATGAAATATTCATTCATCTCTCCTTTAACATTAATTTTTGAGATACGCAGGATATAGTGTTTGAGCGGATTCTTTTGCCGATATTCCGACAGTACCCCCCTTCATCCCCCCTTAAGTTAAGGGGGGATGAAGGGGGGTTAAGGCAAAAGCCTCGGAGCGCAGCGGGAATGAGCAAAAATACTATATCCTGCTTTAAGTATCTAAAAATTATTCTCATAACTTATATATGTGCCAGTATCAGACTTCTTTATCTCGATGTTCACATCAAAGGCCTCTTTAAGCATCGCCTTTGTCAATACTGAGCCGGGACTGCCGATCCCGAGGATTCTGCCTTCTTTTATCAGCATCACCTTTTCGAATTTCAATGCGATATTTATGTCATGAAGCGCCATTATTATCGAGATATTTTTTCTGCTCCTCAGTTCCTTGAGCAGTTTTAAAAGCTCCACCTGGAACTTGATATCCAGATTTGCGAGCGGTTCATCCAGCAGGAGAAGCCCTGCACCCTGCAGCAATGTCATAGCGATAAAAACCCTTCTCCTTTCACCCCCGCTCAGATTTGTCACATAAGATTCCGATTTTTCGTTAAGACCGACTGCGTCTATCGCCTCATCAACGGTCATCTGCGGAGGGATGTCATATGGATAGAGACCCATGCCCACAAGTTCCCTTACCTTGAACGGTACATTTATATCCAGAAGCTGCGGGAGATAACATAAGAGTTTCGCCCTGTCTTTATTACCATAGGCTCCCAGAGGCTTCCCCCATAGTTTTATATAACCGCCTGAGGGCTTTAATATCCCTCCTGCAAGCTTCAGGATTGTTGATTTGCCGGATCCATTTGCGCCCAAAAGCCCTATAAACTCTCCGTTGCCTGCGGAGAACGTAAGATTATTGATCAATTCCCTATCCTTGAAATATTTGAAGCTCACATTATCAATTTCGATGATGGACGGGTTATATGCTGAGGACATCCTTCCTCCTGAGTAAATATAAGAAATACGGCGACCCGATAATGGCAGTGACAATGCCGGATGGGATCTCCATAGGCGGCATGATTATTCTGCCTATCAGATCGGCGAGGCACAAAAACGCCCCTCCCCCGATTGCGGAAACCGGGATCAAAACCCTGCTGTCAGCGCCTATTGAGAACCGCGCAATGTGCGGCATCAAAAGACCTATAAATCCGATTATACCCCCGAGGGAAACAGAAGCCGAAGTCATAAGCGCTATGGATATGAACAGAAGCAGTCTCTCCCTGTTCACAGAAAAGCCGAGACTGTGGCTGAATTCGTCCCCCAGTATTAGTACGTTAAGGGCCTTTGCCCTTGAGATACAAACTGCCAGACCCGCGGCAATAACCGCCAGCCCTGAAGGGATCATCGACCAGTCGGCAAGCGAAATATCCCCGTACATCCAGAGCACAGCCCTCCTAAGTCCCTCATCGGTCGAGACGCTCATGAGAAGTATCAGTGCCGCATGGAAAAGAAAGCTCAGCCCTATGCCTGCAAGCAGAAGACGCTCAGGCCATAGCTTCCCGCGCTTCATCCCCAATACCCCTACGATCACACTGACAGCAGATGCCCCGATAAATGCAGTTACCGGTATCGTAAATCTGCCAAAAAAATAAATGCCTGATAAAAGCCCGAATGCCGCTGTCAGTGAGGCGCCGCTCGATATCCCGAGGATGTAAGGGTCGGCAAGCGGATTTCTCAACACACCCTGAAGAACCGCTCCTGATGCGCCCAGGGCCATACCCACCAGCGCTGCTACGACAACACGAGGCAGCCTTATCGAAAACAATATCTCCCTGTCCGTTGCGCTCAAATCAAAAGGTGATATTATCCGCGGACCTATAAATACTGAGCTTAAAAATATAAGGACGGCCGCAAGGATAAGGACTGAAATTCTTATTTTAGACATTCAGCCATCTCCTTAATGCCTTTGATAACCCTCGGACCGAGTCTGTAAAGACTGTCGCTGACATAATAGACAGAGCCCTTTTTGACAGCCGGTACAGCTGCTGTTCTTTTCAGAAGCCCTTTCGAGACCTCCTGCATGTTTATGTGACCGCTGCCGATAAAAATTACATCGGGCGATTGATGGATGACCTCTTCTATGGAATATTTGGGATAAGGGGTTTTCGCCTCTGAGGCTATGTTCTTATGACCGAGAAGCGCTATTGCGTCATTAATGGCAGTGCCCGGGCCTGCAACAATCAAAGGCTCGGGCCAGACAATGAACAGTATCTTTTTCCTCTTAAGTCCGGGGGCAGCGGTTCGGGATCCGGGCGATGCCTCCCCTTTTCCATCTATGGTATGAATGGATGTTGACATCTGAGGACTGAATTTGAATTTGTTCAATGCTTTTTCTATCTCGGCTGCAAGGCTTTCCGCCTTATCGTTTGCACCGAGAATTCTTCCGACGTCCCTTACCCCATCCGGTAAATCCGAAATTTGCCTTGCCCTGAAAACATATGTCTTTATATCAAGTGAGCGAAGCCTTTCCTCAAACTCCTTCGGGTTTCCGTCGGTCGTCATCACAACAATATCAGGTTTCAGCCTGACGACAGCCTCCAGTGAAGGATTGGCCATCCCTCCGATCTTTGTCTTGCTCTTAGCCCCTTCCGGATGGTCACAGAAGTTCGTAACACCGACGATGTTATCACCGAGCCCTAATGAATAAAGGATCTCTGTCATGCTCGGCGCAAGTGAGACAATTCGTTTGGGAGGTTCGGCATATGCAGAAGTGACAAGTGACAAGTGACAAGCAATAATTAATAATATAACGAGTAACGAGTGACGAGTGATAAGAGAAAGAAACGAGGACAGGATATGGTATTTGAGCAGGGCATGAAAGGGAGGCAAGGTATTCTCGCTCATTCTCGGGCTAACGCCCTCCGAGGCTTTTGACTCTTGATTTTTTAGAAATTTTCTTTTAAGGACTATCGGCAAAAGAAACCGCTCAAACACCATGCCTCCCTTTCCAAACATCATTCTTCAATTCCCACAAAATAAAAAATCCTCAAAACCCAAAACGGGCATTGAGGATTGCACCCTGTTTTACTTCATCCCCACCTTCCTCCTCGGAAAGGCAATCACAGATTACAGAACCCGGAGCCCAGATCACAGACATCTTGGGCCTGTTTTCCGTCTTGCGTGTTCTGTCTTTTTGTCCCCGGCAGGTCTTCTGGCTCTCCCGACCTTTACCAGCCTTCCCATCCAGAAATGAACAGTGGCATATTACCGGTAAAGGCTTTTATCCCGAATTAATCGGGATCGGAATTACAGCGGCGGGACCGCTCCTGAATTTAACAGGATTCCCTATTAAGCCTTTTGGCGCCTGAGTTTAAAATAGTTTTACAGAAAACAGAAGAAAAAAGCAAGCAGGGTAAAATGGTTTTTTTATTATAATTACTCATACTTGTCCGAAATAAGACTTTACAGAAGGCGGAATGCCTCGAAAACAGAATAAATCGACATGATTATTAAATGTCAGACCCCGACTTTGTTAAATAAACGTATTAACGATAACTCTGTATTTGTGTTATTTTGTAATTGTTTGTGGATTGATTTTCAGGTGTCGTTATTCTGTTTCCTCAACATCCCGCCTTCTAATTATTTTGGGACAGCAATGATAATTACTTGTAATTAAATTTAAATTTGATATAATGGTAAAAACTTTAAATGGCCTTATTAGGAAATAAGGAGGCAATCATGAAAAAGGTCGCTTTAGTCATTACTATGTTTTTAGTATTATTTGTATTAACAGTATCGACTTTTGCAAATACAGATCCGGAATATGATAAAGCGCTGAAATACTACTACAGCGGGAAATACAAAGAAGCGGTAACCCTTCTAAAAGAATATGTGAAAAAACATCCCGAACCCGAGGCTTATTATCGCATAGGTTATGCATTATATGAACTCGGCAGATACGATGAAGCTAATGAATATTTCAAAGAGGCATATCTCATTGATCCGATGTTTTCACCTGAAATAGCCGCACCCGCACAGATATCCCCTGAGCAGGATCCAGGGAAGATTTCGAAACCGCCTGCGGAACAGGCTCCGGCTGTCTCAAAAACTGCACCAGCAGAGGCCAGGCCGCTGGAACCGGGGAAAAAGCCGGAACCCGCACCGCAACTGCCTGCAAAGCAACCGGAACCCCGGGTCGTCCCTCAAGGAGTGCCCGCTCCTCCGATGCAACTGCCTCCCATGCCTATGCCTAAAGAAGGCATTCCAAAAATCCCCTCGGGATTATTCGCCCTTATGGCCGGTTTTATGACGATATTTATAGTCATGGGCATTGCGCTTTATATTTACATGAGTCTATGCCACTTCCTTATCGCAAAAAAACTCAATGTGCCTGCCAGCTGGATGGCCTGGGTACCCATATTACAGATATGGCCGCCCGTCGGCTCTGCCGGCAAACCCTGGTGGTGGATTCTTCTGTTGTTTATTCCTTTCGTCAATTTCTTTGTCAGCGTCTATCTTTATATGTGCATATCAGAAAATCTTGGCAGGAATAAGTGGCTTGGGCTTTTGATCCTCGTTCCGATAGTAAATTTTATCTGGCTCGGCGTTCTTGCGTTTTCAAAGACAGAAAGCCCCGCAGTCGGCGAAGCCTCTATGGCATAAAAATATACAGGGTTCCGGGACAGGGCAAGAAATTTTTCTTGCAACCCCCGGACCCTGTTCAGGCAATCATTTATATATCGCCGCCCTGAATTGTCCGAATTTCGGGAAGATTGACCTTATCACCTTATAATCCTCCTTCTCATCAGCCTGAAAGGGTACGGCGCGAGAATTATAACAACTGCGATCACCCATAGGATATCCCATTGACTCATCAGCGGTCGCCCCTGTGAGAATGATCTGCATATATTTACAAGATGATACAGAGGGGTAAAGAAGGCTATCTTCGTAACAACAGGAGGCAGGTTGTCCAGAGGAAAGAATATACCCGAAAAAAGAAACATGGGTGTCATGAAAAGGGTATAAAAATAATTAAAGGAATCTATGCCGGGCACTATGGCGGTAAATATTACGGATATCTCCGCAAAGATAAGGCCGGTTATGAACAGAATCGGGATGGCAAGGATTATCACGGGAGAGTCCGCCAATCCGAAGAAAGATATTACAGCAATAATAATTGTCCCGTAAAACATACTTTTTGTGGCGCCCCACATTAACTCGCCTGCCACAAGGTCATCTATGTTCACGGGAGTCGCAAGTATGGCATCGAATGTCTTCTGGTAGGTCATCCTTACATATGTGCCATAAGTGCATTCGTAGATTGCGGCAAACATTGATGAGGATGCGATTATTCCCGGAGCTATGAAATTTATATATGGCATGCCGTTTATTTCCTTTACGAAGGCGCCAAGCCCGAGCCCTAAGGCTGCGAGATACAGGACAGGCTCAACAAAATTCAGCGCTATGCTCGATTTGTAGAGTTTCGTATAAACTGTAAAATTTCTCTGCCAGACCCTGAATGCCTTTTTAATCTGCAAGAGTCCTCCCTGTAAGTTTCAGATAGACATCTTCGAGGTTCCCTCCGTGCAGCGCCATAAGTCTTGAAGGAGCATCGATTGTTACGATTTTCCCGGAGTCCATAATAGCCACTCTGTCGCAGAGCTTCTCGGCCTCTTCCATATAATGAGTGGTTATCATGAGAGTGGTATCTTTTGATTTGAGATAATTGAGCTTTTCCCATACCGAACGCCTGCTGTGGGGATCAAGGCCGGTAGTGGGCTCGTCGAGGATTAACAACTCAGGATTATTTATTAAAGCCCTTGCCAGTATAAGCCTGCGCTTCATGCCTCCTGAAAGATTTTTTATGTTAACATTCGCCTTTTCCCTTAATTCGACAAATTCAAGAAGTTCACGGGCGAGGGCCGTTGAATTCTTTCTCGGGATGTCAAAATATCTTGCATATACAATCAGATTCTCAAAGACACTGAGGTCAGGATCAAGATTGTCATCCTGGGGCATAACCCCTATCTTTGACTTTATCCGGCCCGGACTTTCAGTCACATCCATACCAAATACCCTGATCTCCCCTGAGGTCGGAGGCATAAAACAGTAGACCATTCTCATCACCGTTGTCTTTCCGGCGCCGTTTGGTCCAAGAAAGCCGAAACATTCACCTCTGGAGATTTTAAAATCTATTTTATCGACTGCCCTCAGGGAGCCGTAGTCTTTTGTCAGGCGCTCTGCTGTCACAATTGTCATATAATAATTATAACATCAGGAATTTATTGATATGTTTGCATTGCATTGATATAATCAATTTATTATTTTGGGGCTCTGCCCGGAATACAAATCGGTCTTGTGAACAATTGCAAATGAAAGAACAAAAGCATGATAAACTTCCTATTGATGCAAAACTCCTTTCAGATGCGATTATTGAACTGAACATATCAAGGAGAAGCGTTGGATTATATCCTCCTGACCACCCTATAGTAACAGAATCCATAGAGAACGCATTCGGTTATCTTAAAAAATTGTTTGAGCTGAGGGTCGATATTACCCTCGGCATTGCCAAAGACACCCTTGTAGTCGATGAATACTCACTGGACAGTAAAAACCCTGTCTTCAGAGAGTTTGCATACAGCCTCCATTCGAAGGGGATTGCCGCTGTCACATTCTCATCAGGTCTGACAAAGGAGGAGCTGATAGCGCTCCATGAGCTGTTGACGTCGAAGGATTCACCATCGGGCAAAGCGTTTTCTGAGTGCGCTAAAAATAAAAATATCAGGCATATTGTTTTGACCCCGGTTGATTTTTCTATCTTCAGGTTTGTGGAAGGCGCGCAGAAATTTGACGGCAAAACCCCCAACATATGGGAGGATTACGTATATGGCCTGCTCGAAGGGAAGCTGGGCGGCGAGGAAGAAGGCGCGATCCTGACTATTCCGCCTGAATATGTTGCTTCATATATTAATGCCGCAATGAAGGACGACAGAGGAGAGGAAGCTTACGACAGAGTAATCACTTCGTATATAAGGAAAAAAGAAAAACTGAATTTAAGCAGCGAATCTTTGAATAAATTCTTTTTGTTTATTGACAACCTCAATCCGGAACTTAAAAGCCAGTTTCTGATGAGGTCCCGCAGCCACTTCTCAAAGAACGTCGGAGAAGCGGAAAAAATAATAGAGAATATGACATCTGAAGACTTCCAGAGAATATCCAGGCTGCTCACCGAAAACTCGTCTGTAATACCTAACGCCCTGAAAAATTTAATCGACAAACTCACATCCATCAAGAAAACAGATGCCCGCTATTTTGATTTTTTTTATGACAACACCGCGATCCTGCATGACATCGAAATAGATGGAAACATCTCAAAACTCTTTGGAGAAGATCACTTTAATGTCTTTGTAAGCGAGGATTACAGCAAGACGCTTGAGAAGATGTTGAAATCCGCTCCATCAGGAGGTCCTGATCCGGGTATAGTCAAAAGTGAATGCGATGAGGAACATACCGACAAAATTGCCCTGGAGATAATGCTCGAACTTCTTGATGCCGATTCCATAACAGACGAAGAATATCTTGCGATAATCACAAAACTCTCTGATTTTATAAATGTATTTATGTCAACCGGAAGGTTTGAGGAAATCCTCGAAATATACAATACCCTGAGTTCCCATGCACTGACCGGACGTTTCAGCGATAATGCATCAGGCATGACAAAGTTTTATTTCCATTCTGAAGAGTTCATCTCAAATCTCATCGATGCATTCATGCTCTGGGGGAGAAAAAACAGGGATAGCGTCATGAGACTCGCAAAGGCATTAAAGCATTCCCTGATAACACCTCTTCTGGACCTGCTCACAGAGGAAACCGAACCGGGCATGAGGAAATTTTTCCTCTCGATACTTGTCCATATCGGCACTGATGTCAGCGCTTATGCGGTAAAGAGGCTGAATGACAGCAGGTGGTATGTTGTCAGAAATATGCTTTATCTCTTGAGAGAATGCAATAGCAGAAAAGATATCCCGCATATAAGAAAATTCGCAAAGCACGAAAATATCAGTATTCGCATCGAGGCTATGAAATGTCTCCTGCATTTCAAAACGCCGGATTCCGTGTCATTCCTGAAATTATATCTCCAGAGCGAGGAAACTGATTTAAGAAGAAACGCCATCAGGCTTGCGGGCGCATACAAGGTGGCGGAAGCGGTGCCGTATCTGGTCAGGATTATTGAAAAGAAAGATTTATTCGGAAAAGATTTTTATTTCAAGTCAGAGGCCATAAAAGCGCTCGGCGAGATAGGCGACGGCAAGACAGTAAAATGCCTGATAAACCTCTATAACTCGAAGGCATTGTTCTATAAGGCCGGATTTGAAAGTCTGAAAATCGAAATATTCAGGACACTCGACAATTATCCATACAATTCCATAAGAGAACTCTTGACGCTCGGCCTTGATTCCCGGAATGAGGAGATACGCTCCATAAGCGAGAATCTTTTTAGCAAAAATCAACCATCCCTGCAGAAAGGCGAACCGGACATTGTCTAAGAGATTTGTCGAACTTATATCGAATATTATGACGGCAATATCAAACTGTTCACTCTATTCAAAAGAGCATCCCGCGGTCTTCAGTCTGTCGGAGAAATCAATAAGCATCATGGAGTCTCTTTACAGGGACGATGCGCTGAGTTTCACAATACTCGGCGACGGCCTGATAATCAATGAAGAGCCCATTAATGACAAAACCATTCATGTCAATAATTTCATGAAAAAACTTAAGAGAAAAGGGATCGAAAAAATAGTAATAAAAAATGGGGTCTTGGCAGAGGAGCTTAAGGAATTTATTTCTGAAATAGCGGTCTCAGAAAAGATTTCCGGAAATTATCCTCATATATCTTCAGGCATAGTGGAGGTAAGGCTGGGCGGTGGAGGGTACAGAATAGATGAAGTAATGAGTGAAAACATATCAAAGGTTCAAGAGGTATATCAAGGTGTTTCAAGATTCAAGAGGCTTGATATGGTCGGCCTTGAAGATGTGGTTATAAGCTTTATCGCCACATTAAAACAGGAAGCCAATATACTGAGATTGGTCAGCCCGATCAAATTACACAGCGAATATACTTTTGCGCATAATACAAATGTCGCTGTACTCTCGATATTTCAGGCAGAGGTCCTCGGAATCCGCAGCGAGGTTCTTCACGACATAGGTCTTGCCGGGCTGCTTCATGATATAGGCAAGATGTTCGTGACAAAAGACGTGCTCGAAAAAAAGACCCGGCTTGACAACAGGGAATGGGAAGAAATGAAGAAACACCCTCTGTACGGCGCTATGTATCTCGCAACTCTCCCGGATGTTCCGAAACTCGCGATGATCGCTGCCTATGAACATCACCTCAAGTTTGACGGCACCGGATATCCCGAGACAAGAAAGAGGGGCAAGAGCCAGCATATAATAAGCCAGATAATCGCCATTTCGGACTATTTTGATGCACTGAGAACAGAAAGGCCCTACAGGAGTTCTCTCGAAGTTCCCGTGATCCTGGGTTTGTTGCACGAAGCTTCGGGCAAAGATTTCAACCCTGTTCTTGTCAACAATTTCACACTCGCAATAAAGAAGACCATATAATTCATACAGCATTCTTCTTTCCCCTTATATAAAAAGCGATTGACTTAAACGCATATTTTTAATAATATACAAAAAATTCAGCGGAGGATAACCATGACTTTATTGAGGAATATCTTATATTTCCTTGTTTTCTCTGCTCTGCTGCTATCCGGCTGCGAATCTCTCAAGTCTTCAAAACCTATAGGCGCAATCAAAGAATATGAACGCATGCTGGTCGGAAGGCTCGATGCCAATTATATAGGAACGGATAATTGCCTTTCCGCCTGCCACTTTCATGACGACAAGAAACGTGATTTTCGCGCAAGCACTATGGGCGTTCAGCTTTCAGAAAAATCGGGCATGCCTCTTGTTGACTGCGAGTCTTGCCACGGACCCGGAAGCCTCGCAATAGAAGGGCTGACACCTGAAAAGGTTGAGGCGGATGCAAAAGCAGGCAAGCAGACCGAATGCAACTATAAAACCCTGATCGATCTTAAAAACCTGCCTGCCCAGGCAAAATCACTCATATGCCTTAAATGCCACACAACAAATGCCTCGTTCAATCTCCATAACTGGAATGCAGGCATTCATAACATAAGCGACGTCTCATGCTCTGACTGCCACAATATTCACGCAGGGCCCGATTTAACTGTCAGGTTGGAAGAAATGGAAAATATGTGCGAGAAATGTCATCAGGAAGTAAAGGCTGAATTTTCGCTCCCGAGCCGCCATCCGATACATGAAAAAAAGATATTCTGCACAGGATGCCATGAGTCCCACGGTTCGACCGGCGATTATATGCTGAAAGGTTTGACCGCCAAAGAAACGTGTACCCGGTGCCATGCGGAAAAGGAAGGCCCTTTTATCTATGAGCATGCTGAGAACATGGAAGACTGCACTTCATGCCACAGCCCGCACGGCTCTGTAAACAATAATCTGCTCAAGGTAGCAGTGCCTTTCCTGTGCATGCAGTGCCATATACCACACGGCGTGACCGGCGCAACTGATGTTGTCAGAAATGCCAGGAAAGGACAGTATTACACAAGATGCACAGACTGCCATAATACAATACACGGCACGGATATTCCTTCGAGAAGCGGAACCGGCAGATTTACTTATTAGGAGGAGGGCGTTATGAAGAAGATTGCTATATTGCTGTTGCTCTTATTCGGGATATGCATTGCTGAAGGATACGCCCAGGAGGCAGCGCAGACCCCTTCTTCTGATACTGAAGATGAGGATATTGCTCAAACGAAATATCATGCCTTCCCGGTCATCCAGCCTGAATTCTATGTAACCGGCGGGTACCGTTACATTGATGTGGATGAATCGAGCAGGGCGGAAGAATTCGAATATCTTCAGGATTCCATCGTCCTCGGCGGTGAATTACGGGCAATATCATTGCCTCACAGATTGCATCTCGATCTCGGAGTGAGAAACGAGAAGGATTATCATGGCGATATCACGTACGCCTACAAGGACTTAATACTTTTCAGGGGGATCAATTCAACGCTCTTTCATAACCTCGACAACATCGAACTTAAGACTTTCGGGACTTATACGGTTTTAAGAAATGATATCGGTGAAAAATACGGGATTAAAGTTGGCTTGAGCGATCTTTTTCTGCGATTAAAAACTCCTGATTTCCCGGCACATCTCTACTTCAAAGGAAATTTCGTTAATAAGGACGGTTCGGCACAGCAAATGTTTTACAGGATGGGTTCGCCCAGTTACAGGACATCTGAAAAAAGGGATATTGATTGGCAAACAAGCATCTATACTGTCGGTGCAAACAGCCATCTCGGTCCGGTAGAGGTTGACCTCTCACACAGCGAAAAGAGGCTCGATGTCAGCGGCGACAATGTTTTAATCGATACATTTGATGCAGGAGGCGGCAGGACCGCAGGCGGCTATTACCATAATCTTATACCTGAACTGAAAAGCTCGACCAACACCCTCAAGCTTCATACGTCTTTTACCGGAAAACTTGTTGCCAGTGCAACATTGTCGAAGACGGATAAGGAAAACAGGGACAGCAGGGCAAAGGCCGATTATCTTTTAGCAGCCGGTGAAGTAACATGGATGCCTCTGACTGAGCTGACATTTGTTGCCAAATACAGACATAAAGAGACTGATATCGATAATCCCGACACGGTAAGTGTTACAAATCTGACTGATTTATCTGTTTATTCCTATACAGTCAGAGATTCCATTTCCTCCGTCAGTGACTCTGTCTCCGGCATGATAAGATACAGACCTGCAAAAGGGATCCTGCTCAGGGCCGACTATATTTACGAGGAGATCAGCAGGAACGATGAAGAGCAATGGCATGTCATCCCGCATTCGACACAAAGACATAAGATTTCCTTAACAGGCGATGTGAAGATTGTGAAGGGAGTAAAGCTTAAGGCGAAATACACACATAAGAATATTGACAATCCCGCCTCTAATACAGAACCAGACCGGTCAGACGAAGGGATAATTACGCTTTCCTGGATGCCGTTTCCAGAACTGAGCGCCTATATGAGCTATGTGATAAAAGAGGAAAACCGGGAATCTCTGGAGTTTGTCGATGGAACTTCTATCGCAACCGCCGATAACAGAAAGGTGAAAAATGACAGGCTGATCGGAATGGTATCATATGTCCTGCTCAAGGATCTTTCTGTAACAGCAAGCTATGCGTATATGCATGACAGGGTTCAGCAGGATATCGTGTATGCCACCTATAATTATCCTTCTCCCGCGACTCCTCCTGCTACAGATTACTTTATGCCTTATAAAACTACATCTCATAATTATTCATTCGATATTAACTATAATCCGCAGAGAGTTATTTTCCTGAATGCCGGTGTAAGCCATACCATAAGCAGAGGGAGATTTTATCCTTCTGATCCAACCCTTGCCCAGCCGGTGTCAATTGCCTCATTTTCCGAGCTTAAGACAAGGGAGACGGTATATTCAGCATCCGGAGAATATAAGTTCAAACATGGTTTTGCAACAGGCATTCAATACCGTTACAGCAAATTCGATGATGCTCTGGATAACCCTTATGATGATATCGAAGATGGAAGGGCGCATATCATATTGCTGACTTTTTCGAAGAAATGGTAAAGTAAGAAGCATGGAAAAACGATATTTCACATTTACCTGCGGTTTCCTGCTTTTTTTCACGATATATTTCATTTCATCAAGTTTACCCGCTGTTGCCGCAGACAGGACCATCGGCGTCATAATGACGGGAGGGACCCCTTATTACAGGGAAATCCACAAAGCATTTACTGAATCCTTGTCAGCCGAAGGGCTCAAGGCAGAGATTATTCTCCAGACACCGATGCCTGATCCCATGTCATGGACAAATTCCGCAAGAAAACTCGTTGCAATCGGCTCCGACGTTATCATTTCTTATGGAGCTCCCGCCACAATATCGGTCTCAAAAGAGACTTCGGACATACCCATTATTTTTGCCGGTGTATATAATCCCCATGCAGTTGGCGTATCCGGAAATAATATTACAGGGATAAGTTCGAAGGTGCCGGTTGCGAGCCTGATCAAAACCCTCAAGAGCATATCTAATTTTTCGACTTTGGGTGTCGTATACAACGACGCCGAGAAAGATACGGTATTGCAGGCTAATGAGGTTAAACAATTGGAGAGCAATTTCGGGTTCAACTCAATGAGGTTTAACGTAAAAAAGAAAGAAGATGCTTCAAAGATAGGGAAAATTGACGCGCTTTTTTTGACAACAAGCTGCGCGGCAATGCACTGTGTAAACAACATAATCGGCATTGCGCGTCAGGCTAAAATAGCGACGGCGTCGACTATAGGCGGGGGAGAAAATGACGGAATAATACTTACATTGACAGCCAACCCTGTCGAGCAGGGGAGGGAAGCAGCAAAAATGGCGGCTCGGATTATCAAAGGCGCAAAACCGTCAACCATTCCGGTAGAATTTCCCAAAAAGGTCGACCTTATCCTTAATATCAAGGAGGCTGCTGATCTGGGACTCAAGGTCCCGTTTGACCTGCTCACTTCAGCAACGAAAGTCATAAAATGAAAAAGGGTATGAATCTTCAGAAGAGATCGATATCCATGGTTGCGGCAATACTCTTCGTCATCATCGTGATCAACACTACTGTTCTGACCTTTATTGCATATAATAAATACAAACAGGCGATTCTTTCCAAATCCACGTCTATCGGAGAAAGCCTGCAGAGAGAACTGGAAAAGGTTCTGCTTCTCGGCGTACCCCTGGAATCATTAGAAGGCATGAGCGAAAAGCTGGCGGATCTCGTTTCGAGAAACAAGGCGCTCGGATATGCGATGGTAATGGATACAAAGGGCAGGATCCTGTTCCATAATGAGCAGAACAACATAGGCAAAGAGCTCAAAGATAAGGAATCAATGGATGCCGCTTCCTCAAACAAAGTCCTTATACAGACCGTCGACACATTTTATGACCTCTCTTTTCCTCTGCTTAATGCTGAGGAAAAAATAATCGGAGCGCTCCGTATCGGCGTCGAATCAAAGGTCATCAATGCCCAGTTGTATGAACTTCTGTTATGGGCACTGGGAATTTCCATCCTCTGCTTCCTTTTATCATTATTGCTTGTATATTTCCTAATATCCAGGTTCATAACAAAACCTATCATAGCCATGGAAAATGCCGCTAACAGGATTGCATCCGGTGACCTTACGTGCGTGATTAATGTGCGGGGCAAGGACGAGGTGGCATCTCTCGAAAACGCAATAAACAGGATGGCTTTTAACCTGAAGGACATGTTTTCAAAAGTCAGCAACATCACAAACAGCGTCTCAAATGTCACCTCGAATATCGCTTCTTCGTCACAGGAAGTTCTGTCGGTCTCTGATATACAGAGAAAGGCTATCGAAGGCGCTGTCTCTTCTACTGAAGAGATGAACAATTCGATATCAAAGATAGCCGGCAGCACTGAAAATCTTTCCGCATCGGCATCGGAGACATTCTCTTCGATATTCGAGATGTCCACATCCATAGAAAAAATTGCTGAAAACGCTAACATATTCAATGATACAGCGCAGGAGACCGCTTCATCTATTGAAGAAATGGTGACCACGATTAAACAGATAGCCGAGAGTCTCGGCAACCTGTCGACTTCTTCAGAGGAAATATCATCGTCTATCAATGAGGTGAATTCGACCACTATTGATATCGAAAGCCGCGCAACGGAGTCCGTCGTTCTTGCCGAGACAGTGATGAGCAACGCATCAGAAAAGGGCATGAGCGCAGCCCGTATCGCAATGGAAGGCATGGAAAATATAAAAAATAGCGTCATGGCCCTGTCCGACGTTATCAATATGCTCGGCAAAAGGACCGACGACATCGGCAAGATACTCAATGTCATAGATGACGTGACGGATCAGACCAATCTCCTCGCAATAAATGCCGCCATTCTTGCTTCAAAGGCAGGAGAACATGGAAAAGGATTTTCGGTTGTTGCCGATGAAATAAAGAGCCTTGCAGAACGCACCTCATTTTCCACAAATGAGATCGCGGAGCTTATTAAATCCGTTCAGGATGTAACCAGATCAAGCATCAAGATGGCATCCGACGGCATTAAGACGGTTGAAAAGGGGCTTCTGCATGTACAGGACCTTAACGATACCCTGAGCGAGATAGTTGAAAGCTCAAAGGCGTCTACTGATATGGTAAAAGCAATCCAGAGGGCAACATCAGAAGAATCAATTGTCATAAAACATATAACACTCGCTGTTGAGACCATGACGGAACAGATAGAGAATATTTCACGCGCCATACAGGAACAGAACAGGGGAAGCAGGTTCATTATCGAAGCGACTGAAAAGGTCAAAGACCTGTCCCGCCAGGTAAAAATCGCCACAAGCGAGCAAAAAGACGGGAGCAAGCGGATAGCAAATGTACTGGAAAATGTAACTAATCAGGCATCCCAGATAGCGGACGCCACCAAAAAACAGAAAGAGAACAGTTCCGAGATAGTGAATTCCGTTAAAAAAATCCGGAATTCAACCGAACAACTCATACGCTCCTCAAATAATATGAACGCTGTAATCAGCGCTTTAAAAGAAGAGTCTCAAACCCTGATCCAGGAACTGAAGAAATTCAAAGTCTGAGAAATTCTGAATATAATTGTTCTGCGCTCGATGAACCGGTCACTTTTATCCTGAATATATCACTCCCGGAGGCTGAGTAGAAATCTATAAGCCGTGATGTGCGCTTATTAAATATTTCGAGTTTTTTCCTGATCATTTCAAAGCTGTCATCATATCTTTCAGTCCTGTCCCCGCCGGTATTATTCTGAATCCTTGCAAACACCTCTTTATCTTCACATTCAAGAATAATCAGGCTCTCTATTTTCACCAGATCAGACATATCCTTTGCCTGATCCGTATGCCTCGGCAGACCGTTTAGCGCCAGCATATCACTATTGCTGAACCCTTTCCTTGTCAGGAAGTTATGGATTATCTTCCCCGCGATATAAAAATGCTCATTCTCCAGGAGCAGCCCCTTTTCAAGCACATCCCTGATAAAGAATTGATCATTATGGTCAAAACCCTCAGGGAGGGAATCATTCAGCGCAATGTTCCTCAGCTCCTGGCCGAAATCAAAATGGAAACATCTTTTTCCTCGAATTCCGTATCTTTCAAGATAATTCCCGAAAGGCGTCTTGCCTGAACCTGTGGGGCCTATCAATAAAACAGATGAAGCCGGCAATTGTAAAGCCTCTCTCATTTATCTCTTTCTGAGCGCCTTTTCGACGGTCCTTATTGCGCAGAACTCCCCGCACATGCTGCAGACATCGCTCTCTGACGGCGGTATCTCCGCCCTCCAGTTCCTCACTTTTTCCGGATTAAGGCTTAACGCTATCTGGCCGTTCCAGTCAAGCGCCTTCCTGCATTTCGCCATCCTGATATCCGCCTCTATCGCCCCTTTTATCCCCTTTGCGATATCCGCAGCATGGGCAGCCAGCTTTGATACTATAACTCCCTCTTTTACGTCCTCTATGGACGGGAGCCTTATATGCTCTGACGGCGTGACATAACAGAGGAAATCAGCGCCCGCTGCGCCTGCAACAGCTCCTCCGATTGCCGCTGTTATGTGATCATATCCCATGCCGATGTCTGTTACAAGCGGCCCCAGCACATAGAACGGCGCTCCCTTACATATCTCTTTTTCGAGTTTCACATTCAATTCAACCTGGTTTAACGGCACATGACCGGGCCCTTCGATAATAACCTGCACATCCCTTTTCAAAGCCTTGTCCCTTAATTCTCCGAGGGTCAGAAGCTCCTCAATCTGGGTGCGGTCCGTTGCATCTGCAAGGCATCCCGGACGCATTCCATCGCCAAGGCTCAGGGTCATATCATATCTGTATGCAATATCGAGAAGCCTGTCGTATTGTTCGTAAAGAGGATTGTCCTTCTCATTGTATATCATCCACTCAAGAAGGAAAGACCCTCCCCTGCTGACAATATCCAGTATCCTGCCTTCATCCCTTAATCTTTCAACGGCCCTCATTGTAAGCCCGGAGTGTACTGTGATAAAATCAACCCCTTCTTCAGCGTGTTCTTCTATCACGGAAAAAAGATCATCGGGAGTCATTTTCGATATGGAGCCTTTCTCCCCGGCAGCCCTTACAGCCGCCTCATAAACAGGCACTGTGCCTACTGCTATCGGCGATCTCTTCAACATCATATTACGAAGCTCTTTTATCGGCCCTCCTGTTGAAAGGTCCATTACAGCATCAGCCCCGTATTTAACAAGAACATCAAGTTTTTCGACCTCGTCATCAATGGAAATTTTATCCCTGGAAGTGCCGATATTGGCGTTTATTTTAGTGCGCATATCCCTGCCGATGCCGAGAGGGGTTATCCCGTGGTTCCTGTTCACAGGTATTACACTCACTCCTGAAGCAATATCTTCCGAGAGTTGCTCGGGTGAAATCCCCTCCCTTGATGCAACCAGTTTTACTTCATCAGTTACAATGCCCTTTTTTGCCAATGCTATTCTCGTCATCCCAATAACCTCATAAATCTTTCTGTGGTGGTTTTTATGTCTTCAGAGGCTAATATGGCTGATATCAGGGCTATGCCGTAAGCGCCCGAATCAAGCACTTCTTCAACTCTATCCTGATTAATGCCTCCTATCGCAAAGATCGGTACAGATATTTCTTTCTTTGCCCTGTTAAGAATCTCCGTTCCCAACGGCCTGCCGTATTCCATCTTAGAAGGGGTCTCATAAATCGGTCCGAGTGTTATAAAGTCAGCTCCGTCCCTTTCAGCCTTTTTTGCCTCTTCAATACTGTGCGTTGACACCCCTATCAACATTTTTCCCCCTGCAGCTTTTCTTGCCGCTTTCGCCGGGATGCTCGAGTTTCCAAGATGCACGCCGTCTGCACCGGCAGCGAGCGCTATATCTATCCTGTCGTTGATGAAAAGCCTTGCATTGTACCTGTCTGTGAGTTCCCTTAATCTATATGCCATATCCAGCAACTCCATTATGCTTAAATCTTTTTCCCTCAGCTGGACCGCCCTGACGCCCCCCTCGAGCGCTTCCAATAAAGCATCTTCCTGCCCCCTGCGGTGGAGAATTTTTCTGTCGGTTATCAAATATAGTCTGAATCCCGGATCTTTTATCATTCCTGTCCCTAAATAACGCTTTCAAGCCAGATAAAAAGCACGTTCTCGAAAAAAAATGTGACGGCCGCCAGTGCCCACATTGTACGTTCAACCATTTTCGGCTTTGCCCTTAAAATGTTCAGTGCTGCAAATATCAGAAAAAACCATGCAACAGAAATCCATTTAAGGTTCCACGGCGAGACCCAGAGAATCAAAAAAGAAATGAAGGCGCCCAGACCGAGAAAAGGCATCCATAAATATAATTTTTTTGTCTCGCTTCTTACCAGTCTCCTTGCCCTCAATGCGCCGAACATATAAACCTGCCACCATGCACCCATAAAAAAGAATAAAACAGCATATCTGTCAAGCCTTGCAAGCGGTATGCTTTGCCCCGGGAATGCCTTTGTTTCTATAGCCCATATTGTGAATATGAATACAGCAGGGAATAATGTCATAAAAACGAACCCCAGCAATTCTAAAATGTAGTAGCCCAAATTTGTTTCTTCCTTCCCTTTCCTCTCATCCCTTGCACATATAAAAAATTCCATACCGAGCATGATAGGCACGATCAGATATGCAAACTGCTGATACCTGTAAGCCTCCATCAGCCTCTTACCTCCCCAAATTTTTGTCAGTTTATTGTATTTTATTCTTTATTTTATCTTTTACTGACATTTATCAGCGACTGTGTCTTCTAAAGCATTCCCTCAATCGGGCTGCTTGCAGTTGCATACAGTTTCCTGGGTATTCTTCCTGCATTGTACGCGAGCCTTCCTGCTATTACAGCATGCTTCATTGCAGCAGCCATTGCAATCGGATCTCTTGCGCCTGCTATTGCAGTATTGAGCAGCACGCCATCACATCCCAGTTCCATCGCTACAGCAACATCGGAAGCGGTGCCTACTCCGGCATCCACAATCACGGGCGCCTTTGCCTGCTCAAGTATTATTTTTATGTTATAAGGATTTCGTATGCCGAGTCCTGAGCCGATCGGAGCAGCAAGCGGCATTACAGCGGCAGCGCCTGCATCAACAAGTCTCCGGGCCATTACAGGGTCATCGTTTGTATAAGGCAGAACAATGGAACCTTCCTTAGAGAGAATCTCAGTGGCTTTCAGAAGGCCGCATACATCGGGGAACAGCGTCTTCTCATCGCCTATCACTTCAAGTTTTATAAGATCGGAAATGCCGGACTCCCTCGCAAGCCTCGAATATCTAAGTGCGTCCTCTACTGTATAACAACCGGCTGTATTCGGCAGGATCTTATATTTTTTGGGATCGATATAGTCAAGGAGATTTTCTGATTTCCTGTCTATTATATTTACCCTTCTTACAGCAACAGTCACAACATCAGAGCCGGAAGCCTCGATAGCCTTTTTAGTCTCTTCAAAATCCCTGTACTTGCCTGTCCCGACCCATAATCTCGATTGGAACTCTATGCCTTTGATAACTAACTTGTCATTCATGCCTTTATCTCCATTTCAAGCTGACAGCTATCAGCTTTTAGCTATCAGCTAACAGGCTGCTGAAAAAGTCTCTTTTTTGTCATTTCGAGTGAAACGAGAAATCTTAAGAGCCGTTATGATCCAATAAGTTTTAAGATTCCTCGTCGCCTTCGGCTCCTCGGAATGACACAAAAACTTAGTTTTTCAGCAACCTGCTAATTTATCCTCCTCCTACAAAATTTACTATCTCGACTTCGTCGCCGTCATTTAGTCTGAAATTCTCATAATCGGTCTTCTTTATAACAGACATATTCACCTCTACAGCAACCCTGCCGGGTTCTATCTTAAGCTCATCAAGGAGCTCCCTGACCGAATCCGCATTTGAGATGAATTCTTCTCCGTTTACAATAATCCTCATAAAAACAAAAAACCGTACCCCTGAAGGGATACGGTCGCCTTTGGTTTTTCCTTCCCTAATTCCTACGCCGGAATTATCCGGATCAGGTTCAAGGGGTCTCTCCCGACACACGTGAGACTCTCAGGCATGTTCGCCTCCCCCAAGGGTTATTTTAAGTATAGTTCAGCATCTGTTTTAAAGTCAATCAGAGTGTATTGATCCTGTGAGCCAGACATCCTGCGCCGAATCCATTATCTATATTCATTACCGCGATACCGGGTACGCATGAATTCAGCATCGCAAAAAGCGCCGTCAATCCCCCGAGGCTTGTCCCGTAACCGGTGGAAGTCGGCACGGCAATAATGGGTTTGTCTGTCATGCCGCCTACTACAGAAGGGAGGGCTCCTTCCATGCCGGCAATAACTATTATTACTCGCGCATCTTTTATTAATGCGGTATTGTCCAGAAGCCTGTGCAGGCCGGCGACACCGACATCATATACGGTCTTGACTTTGCTTCCAAGAAATGATGCCGTTACAGCGGCCTCCCCGGCGACCGGGATATCGGATGTTCCCGCTGTCATTACAAGGATATTGCCTGTTTTATTCTTGATTCCCCCGGCAGAAATCATACCCGATTCCGGATGGAAAAACGCACCTTTAATCTTAAGAGAGTTAAAAATCTTCCTTGTGGCTTTTGTAATCAGAAACCGTCCGCTCTTTTTATACATTGATTTGGCAATGTCCGCTACCTGTTTATCGGTCTTGCCGGAGGCAAAAACAACTTCAGGCACACCCTGCCTGAGATGTCTGTGGTGGTCGACCTTTGCGAATGAGATATCCTCGTAAGGCATATGTTTCAATTCCCTGACAGCTTCTTCAACGGAAACCCTGCCTCCCTTGACCGAACTAAGTATCTCGTTTATTTTATCGCTGTTCATATTCCTTTATATCCGGTTAAAACTCTGATTTTAAAGAGCGGTTCATGAGAATCCTTACCGCCGTCCCCGGGTCTTTATCTTTATACAGGACTTTATAAACCTGTTCAACTATCGGCATTTCCACATTATGCCTCCGGGAAAGCTCAAATGCGGATAATGCGGTTGCAACCCCTTCAGCTACGCTCTTGGTCGCGGAGATTATGTCCTTCAGTTTCATGCCTTTTCCCAGGCTTATTCCCACCGAATAATTTCTTGAAAGAGGCCCTGTACATGTAAGCACAAGATCGCCAAGGCCGCTCAATCCTGTAAATGTCCTCTCATCAGCTCCCATGGCTTTACCTAATCTTATTATCTCGGCAAGCCCCCTTGTTATCAAGGCCGCCCTTGCATTAAATCCAAGCCCGAGGCCGTCAGATATGCCGGATGCTATGGCGATAACATTTTTCAATGCACCGCCAAGTTCTACGCCTATTATGTCTGCATGTGTATATACCCTGAAATAACCGGTATTGAATATCTCCTGAAGCAGCAGACCTGTATCAGGATTTTCTGTTGCGAGAGTCACGGCTGTGGGATATTTGTTTATGACCTCTTTCGCAAAGCTCGGTCCTGAAAGCACAGCGACATCAAGGTTCGATATTTCTTTCAGAATCGACGAAACCGTCAGCAGCGTTCCCTGTTCAATTCCTTTTGATGCGCTTATTATGACAGCGTCCTTCGGGATATAATTCACGGCTTCCGTAAATACGGCGCGCGTAAACTGGGTCGGCACTACATTTAATACATAGCGCGACTTCTTTACCGATTCACCGATACTGGCGGTCACTTTTAAATTGTCCGGCAGAACTACACCGGGCAGGTATACACTGTTCATGCCGGTGCGTTTAATCTCATCAGCGATATCTTTCTCAAAAGACCAGAGGGAGACATCATATCCCTTTCCGGAAAGAAGGCTCGCGAGCGTCGTTCCCCAGCTGCCAGCGCCTATCACGCCGATATAACTCATTTTTTACCTCTGTCAACCCGTTGCTGCTTCTGTGATTTCTCGATCTTCGCCCATGTATCACGCAGGGTTGCCGTCCGGTTGAATACCGGTTTTCCCGGGGAAGAGTCGGGGTCTGCGCAGAAGTAGCCAAGCCTCTCAAACTGGTATCTGCTCCCTGCCTCCGCGCTCGCAAGAGCAGGCTCAACACAACATGCCAGAGTCTCAAACGAAGTCGGGTTTAAACAGGATGTGAAATCATGGCCTTCACTTATATCATCCGGATTTGCTTCAAGAAAAAGATGGTCGTAAAGGCGCACCTCGGCCTCTATCGCATGTGCAGCCGAAACCCAGTGAAGTGTTGCCTTGACCTTGCGTCCATCAGGAGAATCGCCCCCCCTTGTTTCAGGATCATATGTGCAACGCAGTTCGACCACATCTCCTGTTTTTTCATCATTTATCACACCCACACAGGTTATATAATAAGCGTATCGGAGACGCACTTCACGTCCGGGAGCAAGCCGGAAGAATCCTTTGGGAGGTTCTTCACGGAAATCATCCCGCTCTATGTAAAGAACTCTCGAAAAAGGAACCTTGCGTGTCCCCATCCCCGGGTCCTCAGGATTGTTTATGGCCTCCAGTTCTTCCTCCATATCATCGGGGTAGTTTTCTATTACAACTCTGAGCGGACGCAACACCGCCATAACACGCTGAGCACGTTTATTTAAATCTTCACGGATACAGTACTCAAGCAGCGCTATGTCGACCATGCTGTCCCTCTTGGCCACCCCGATGCGGTCGCAAAAATTCCTTATCGACTCCGGGGTATAGCCGCGCCTCCGCAGTCCTGATATTGTGGGCATGCGCGGATCGTCCCAACCTGAGACCTGTTTCTCCTGTACAAGCCTGATAAGTTTGCGCTTGCTCAGCACGGTATGGCTGAGATTAAGACGTGCAAACTCTATCTGCTGAGGATGATAGATATCCAGTTCTTCAAGAAACCAGTCGTAGAGAGGGCGGTGATCTTCAAACTCCAGGGTGCATATGGAATGAGTAATCCCTTCTATGGAATCCGATATGCAATGAGCGTAATCATACATCGGATAGATACACCATTCATCGCCTGTCCTGTGATGTTTTGCGTGCATGATCCTGTACATTACAGGATCGCGCATATTTATGTTTCCTGAAGACATGTCTATCTTTGCCCTTAGTGTGCGTGAACCGTCCGGGAATTCACCTTCGCGCATACGTCTGAAGAGATCGAGGTTCTCTTCTACAGAGCGGTTCCTGTATGGGCTGTCTTTGCCCGGTTCCGTCAGTGTACCGCGGTATTCTCTTATTTCTTCGGCACTCAGGTCGCAGACATACGCCTTTCCCTTCCTGATCAACTGCACAGCATACTGGTATAACTGTTCAAAGTAATCAGAAGCGTAAAACAGCCGGTCGTCCCAGTCGAATCCAAGCCATCTGACATCTCCCTTGATTGATTCAACATATTCGACCTCCTCTTTTGTCGGATTGGTATCATCAAACCGGAGATTACAAAGACCTCCGAATTCTGCTGCAATACCGAAATTAAGACAGATTGATTTCGCATGCCCGATGTGCAGGTATCCGTTAGGCTCCGGAGGAAAACGGGTATGGACCCGGCTGCCGTACTTCTCAGCCTTTATGTCTTCGGCAATAATATCACGTATAAAATCAGAGCGCCCCGAACCCTGGTTGTCCATAATTACAACTCCTCCCGTGATGACTGAATCGTCTTTATCGCCATATCCAATCTCATCAGAGACTTTTCCCTGCCGATTATCTCAAGCACTTCAAATATGCCGGGGCTCTCGGCGCCTCCTGTCATTGCAACCCTCACCGGCTGTGCAAGATTGCCGAGTTTAATGCCGTGTCTCTCTGTAAGTGAATGAAATATTTTCTCGATCTCATTTGCTGAAAATTCCGCAACAGAAGCAAGACTGTCTTTCAATTCAATCAGATACGGCAGACTCTTTTCATTAAGGAATTTCGCCCTTGCTTTTTCATTATATTCGATGTTATCAGCAATATAATAACGGAGAGAATTTGCGAGATCAACAAGCGTCTTGGCGCGTTCTCTCAGTGTAAGAACAGCCTTTGACAGCCAGACTTCATCCGGAATCCGCCCTTCGTCAATAATCTTTTCTTTTAACAGAAACGGTTTGACAAGTTCAACGAGTTTTTCAGGGGAAGAATTAATAATATACTGGCTATTGAGCCACAAGAGTTTTTCTGGATTAAAAACGGCTGCTGCCTTGCCGACGTTTTCGAAAGAGAAATATTTTATAAGTTCTTCCCTTTTAAAAACCTCCTGGTCTCCATATGACCATCCGAGTCTCACAAGATAGTTGACAAGAGCCTCCGGCAGGTATCCCATTTCATAATATGCCATCACAGATGTCGCCCCATGTCTTTTCGAGAGTCTTGCCTTGTCAGAACCCAGTATCATCGGAAGGTGGGCAAACTTGGGTATTGCATATCCGAAAGCGTTATATAACTGTATCTGTTTCGGAGTATTGTTAAGATGGTCGTCACCCCTTATGATATGGGTTATCTTCATATCAACATCGTCAACAACAACTGTAAGATTATATGTAGGTGTACCGTCTGAACGCAGGATGATCAGGTCGTCAAGTTGTGCATTGTCAAAAGTGATGTTCCCCCTTATCAAATCCTCAACAACGGTCTTTCCTTCCCGCGGCATTTTGAGCCTGACAGCAGGCGTAATGCCCGGTACAGGCTCTTTAATATATCTGCACCTTCCGTCATACCCCGGAGATCTTCCAAGCGCCGTTGCTATTTTTCTTCTTGCTTCAAGTTCTTCGGAAGAGCAGTAACAGTAATATGCCCTGCCTTCTTTTAAGAGCCTGTCAGCGTAATTCCGGTAGATTTCAAATCTGTCGGTCTGTCTGAACGGGCCCTCGTCCCAGTCAAGGCCGAGCCACTTCATCCCTTCGATTATGGCTTCTATATATTCATCAGTAGAACGGCTCCTGTCGGTATCTTCTATCCTTAATATGAATATGCCGTTGTTGTGCTTAGCAAAAAGCCAGTTAAAAAGAGCTGTCCTCGCGCCGCCTATATGAAGGAATCCGGTAGGACTCGGTGCGAATCTTACCCTTACTTTTTCAGTCAAAATAGCCTCCTTATAGAATCAGTATGCTCAAACAAAAAATCATTGCCGCCTGTCCGCAATCCTTTTCAACAGATTAATCAAGGATACCCTGCAAGCGGGAATAATAACATATAAATTTCGATACTATTTGCAACTTAAGTTAAAACCTGCCTTTTAATATAACAAGTCTTATATTTTTTTTTGTATTATCATTTATCCTGAACCTTTCATCAGCCCTGTAACCGGCGATCCAGACTATCTCACCGCCGGAGACAACCAGAGGGACACTGTCCCTCTCATCTCTCGGCACTTTTTCATCAACAAAAAAATCCTGAATCTTCTTCCTTTTACCGAAGCCGAACGGATAGAAAAAATCGCCGGGATTCCGCGGCCTGATTTTAAGCGGAAAGCTCATATTATCAGCAGCCAGAACAACCGATGACTTTCCGTCCCCGGTCCTGTCGCCTGTTTCTTCTTCAAAGAATGCCTTTAAGACTATTCCAGCACCTCTGATGGCAACCTCACCAGGGACATTAAGTGCGTATTCTCCTATCCTCAGAGGACTCTCAGATGTTATTATAACCAAAGAATATTCCTTTATGACCCTTATACCCTTCGGCAAATATATCCTATCTCCGGATTTGCCTTCTCTGACAAGTCTTATAATGTCCTCTATATGCACAAAACTTATTCCCCTGAGACCTTCTGTCTCGTCGATAGCCCTCCTTAAAACCCTCCTTAATACAACTATGTCCATATTCTCCATCGGTGCAAGAAAAAGTTCAATCCTGTTTGCGGTCTTCCTGCTGATCATCTTCATCAAGGTTTTTGTAATAACGATGTCAAAATAACGCTCCTCATCCTGGAGTATTGATATGGTTCTGTTCAGCGACCGGACCAGATTCGGGTTCAGCCTTTTCAGTTCCGGCAAGAATGACAACCTCAGTCTGTTCCTGAAATAGTCGGATCTCAGGTTTGAAGAATCAACAACATATGAGATATTTCTCTTAACAAGGAAATCCTCTATAGTGCTTCGTTCTATTTCTATCAGCGGTCTGATGATGGCGCCGCGCTTAACCGGGATGCCTGTAAGGCCTGAAGGCCCTGCTCCCCTGATAAGTCTCATAAAGAATGTTTCCGTCTGATCGTCAGCATTGTGTGCAAGGGCTATTCTGTCCGCCCCGGCTTCAAAAGCCGCCTCCTGAAACGCTTCATATCTGAGTTCCCTTGCAGCTTCCTGCTTATTAAGACCCTTCTCTTTTGCATAAGATTTCACATCAACAGATTTGACAATAAAGTTTGTTCCCAGTTTCCTGCATAGGTTGCCGCAGAATTCTATTTCCACAGGAGTTTCATCCGGCCTGAGATT
Organism: Nitrospirota bacterium; assembly: GCA_040753635.1. Classification (GTDB taxonomy): domain Bacteria; phylum Nitrospirota; class Thermodesulfovibrionia; order Thermodesulfovibrionales; family UBA6898; genus JBFMDL01. The sequence goes on from JBFMDL010000013.1 coordinate 42,239, forward strand.
GTGGTCAACATAAACAGCGCTTATTCGTAAATTATATTTTTTCTTCAGTTCATTCAATAAATAAAGCAGACAGACTGAATCAGGTCCCCCGGAAAGTCCTGCCAGTACATTCTCCCCGCCGCTCAGCATGGAATATTTTTTTATAGCGTTTGCGACTCTATCTATAAGTTCTGAATTTTCCAAGTTCATTAAACCTCATATTGTAATCATTGCCGTCCAAAATAATTTCAAATATACATAAGAAGGCGGGATGTTGAGAAAACAGAATAACGACACCCTGAAAATCAATCCACAAACAATTACAAAATAACACAAATACAGGGTTATCGTTAATACGTTTATTTAACAAAGTCGGGGTCTGACATTTAATAATCATGTCGATTTATTCTGTTTTCGAGGCATTCCGCCTTCTGTAAAGTCTTATTTTGGACAAGTATGTATTGTAATGTTTCATAACGGACTATAATTATATTATTATAGAGTCTATACATACAAGATATAAGGCATTCTGCTTTTCTGATTTATCGCTTTTTAAAAAGGGAACTATTAAATAAACACAGAAAGGCCTCGAATACCGAGGCCTTTCTGTGTTTATAAATATATCTTCCGCCGACTGGCTAATCGTGTCCTTTGGATTCTTTCCCCTCTTTACCCTTCTCTTTCTTCTTTTTCCCTGCAAGATATGCCTCACTGGGCCTCCATCCGAATGATGCCGTGCTCCTGGCTGTGCTGAATGCCCCTCCAGCCACCTTCTGCACTACTACCTTTATCAGCATCGCTATCCCTATGAATGGAAGAAACG
>JBFMDL010000014.1:0-41316 GCA_040753635.1 Nitrospirota bacterium
AGAAAACGGCAATCCGGAAGGCTGCAAAACTGGATGCCCGATTAAGAATTTCGGGCATGACGGTCATATTTGATTGTCAGAGTAATAAAAATCTCCAAGCTTCTCCCCCTTATCAGGGAATATAGGTCTATTTTGCCCTTGACAGCGGTGACCGCACTTATAGTATATTCTGCTTAATCATTATTTCCCGAAAACCCAATCACTTGACCGTATATACAGGTTGTTTTTGCACAGAACAAAGGTTGTTGATATAATTATTTCCATGCCTTAATTTTAACCTGAATATCAGGTGGAATAATATTTTTCATGAAAGGAGGTGAATAAATTGCGGAAAACAGTTTTATTTTTGACCCTTATTGTTGCAATAGCATTTGTAGGCAGTGCGCTGGCCGTTCCTCCAGGGAAGACAGTAGAATACGCAGGCGGAGGTTTTGGCAAGGTTGTTTTTGACGGCAAGTCTCACGCTGACAAAGGCCTGAAATGCAATGACTGCCATACAAAGATTTTCCAGATGAAGAAAGGCGAAAAGATAACAATGGCTGATATGAACGCCGGCAAGAACTGCGGTGTGTGCCACAACGGTGAGAAGGCTTTTAAATCCAGCGATGCTGCTGACTGCTCAAAATGCCATAAGAAGGCAGCCGGAGGTTATTAATTAAGGATTCAGGATAAGAAAAGGCCCGGTTATGTACCGGGCCTTTTCTTGTGGATTGTTTCTTATATTCTTGTCAGCCAGGACTCGTATTTCCTGTTCTTCCCTTTTACAATCTCGAAAAAAATTGTCTGCAGCTTTTTGGTTATCCTGCCCCGTTTGCCGTTGCCGATTGTCCTGCCGTCTACTTCTCTGATAGGGGTGACTTCTGCCGCTGTCCCGGTAAAGAATGCCTCATCTGCGATATATAATTCATCTCTTGTAAAGCGTTCTTCATTAACGGTGATTCTGTTGTCTTTTGCGATTTTTATAATGCTGTCCCTTGTTATGCCTTCAAGTATGGATGTAAGAGGAGTCGTTTTAATCCGGTTGTTCCTTACAATAAAAATATTTTCTCCGCTTCCTTCAGAAACATAGCCCTCTGTGTCAAGCAATAAAGCTTCGTCATATCCGCATGCTTTTGCCTCATGTTTTGCAAGTTGAGAATTGACATAATAACCGCATACCTTGGCTCTTGTCATGTCTACATTGACATGGTGTCTTGTAAAAGAAGATACTTTTATCCTGATACCGTTTTTAAGCCCTTCATCCCCAAGATAAGCCCCCCAGGGCCACACCGCAATGGCGACATTAACCGGGTTATCTTTCGAATACAACCCCATAGCGCCATAACCTGTATATACGAGAGGCCTTATGTAACATTCGCTGAGTTTGTTGGCTTTTACAGTCTCTATTATTGCAGCCTTGATCTGTTCCTTTGTGTAGGGGATTTTCATCATGAATATATGAGCAGATTCGAAAAGTCTGTTTACATGCTCATCAAGCCGGAAAAATGCGGAGCCTTTAACGGCTTTATAGCACCGAATACCCTCAAAGACACCGAGACCATAGTGGAGGGTATGGGTCAGGATATGCACCTTTGCCTTGTCCCAGTCCACAAGCCTGCCGTCCATCCATATTTTGTCGGTTTTGGTAATCATGCGTATTATTTAAGCAATATGCAATGTCCTGTGTCAACAGGATTTATACCGTTGTAAATAACGTTAACCTGAAAAGTGCATTTGGCTTTGAATATATATAAGCAGCGGACATAAATGACTTCCCGTTTCAGCGGATTCGCCGGTTCTGAAATTTTTACACCTTTAGCCCAAACTATTCATAAATTTTCCGGCACAGATCAGGGCGTTGCAGATTAGGGAGGGATTACATCCTCTCGGGGGCGGTTACGCCGAGAATATTGAGGGCGTCCTGCAGAATAATTTTTATCGCGATGCATAAGGCGATCCTCGCCTTTGCTGTTTCGATATCATCTGTAATTACTTTATATTTGTGATAATAAGAGTGAAATATGCCTGACAGTTCCTGAAGGTAAAACGTTATCCTGTGAGGTTCATATGCCCTGGCAGCGCCTTCAAGCACCATGGGATATGTCATGATTTTCTTTATTAATTCCAGCTCTTCCTTGTTCCGGAGTAATGAAAGATCCATATCCGGGAGGTTCCCGGTACCAATCCCCTTCTCCCGGGCGTTTGCAAGGATGCTGTTTATCCTTGCATTGGCGTATTGCATATAATAGACAGGATTTTCCGCAGAGGTCGCCGTGACCACATCGATATCGAAATCAAGATGGCTGTCGGATTTCCTTGTAAGAAATATGAATTTTGCATTGTCTGCTCCGACCAGATCAACAACCTCGCTGAGTGTTACGAAGTTCCCCGCCCTTTTGGACATCTGGTAAGGTTCTCCGTGCTTCAGGAGGTTTACCATCTGCACGAGTATAACCCTGAATCTGGAGCTGTCATAACCGAATGCCTTCATGACCGATTGTATTCTCGGGATATAACCGTGATGATCTGCTCCCCAGATGTCGATTATTATGTCATAACCCCTGTCGAGTTTATCTTTGTGATATGCGATATCAGACGCGAAATAGGTGAACTCTCCGTCGCTTTTAATTACAACCCTGTCTTTGTCGTCCACGAACTCGGATGAGCGGAACCAGACCGCAGCATCTCTGTCATAAATAAATCCCCTTTTCTTCAGATCCTCGATAGCCTCCCTGACCTCGCCTCTTTCATAGAGGCTTTTTTCGCTTATCCAGTTTGAGAAATTCTTGATGGCAAAACAAGAAATGTCATTTTTTATAAGTTCCAGCATCCTGTTATATGCCCACTCTGTGATCTCGTTTTCGCATTCGTCGAAAGGCGTGTTCTTATATTTCTCTTTTGCCTGTGAAAATAATGCTGACGCTTCATCGTCAATATATTGTCCCCGGTAACCTTCTTCAGGAAACCCGATATCATTCCCGAGAAGCTGCTGGTATTTTGCGTAAACAGACAAACCAAGCAATCTTACCTGCCTGCCGGCATCATTTATATAATATTCACGTTCAACATCAAACCCAGATTCTTCCAGGAGATTACACAGGGCGTTTCCGACCGCCGCGCCGCGCGCATGACCTATATGAAGAGGGCCTGTGGGATTTGCACTGACAAACTCAACCAGCACCCGCCTGCCGCGCCCGATGTCTTCCCTTAAAAATGATTTTTGATCTGACAAAAGATTGTTGATTGACCTGTAGAGATAGCTCCTGGAGAAGGTGAAATTAATAAATCCGGGACCGGCGATTTCGATCTTTTCGAAGATGTCTTTTTCCTTTTCCTTAATTGAATTCACTATATCTTCAGCAATTTCCCGGGGGGCTTTTTTCAGTGATTTTGCCAGTCCCATGGCAACAGGGGTGGACATGTCTCCGAAAGACTCTTCTTTCGGTATCTCGATTTCTATTTGCGGATACGGAGATATACCGAGTGACGCAAACGAATCCTGCAGTATTCTAATTAAATGCTTTTTCATCGGAATTTAAGTTTAAACACCTGATTAAACTAAAGTCAATCGAGCTGAAAATGACTGACATGAGATATTTTGCGCCGGTCAGCCAAGCAGGGGTTTGCAGGCTGAAGGTAAATGTTCAGCTTATCGGGTATAATACTTTATATTTAATAAAGATAAGGAGATTGATTTGAAAATAGCAATAACAGGACTTGCAAATTCGGGCAGGACAACCATCTTTAATGCGCTTACAGGTCTGAATCTTGAGACAACAATATATCCGACTATAACATCAGAGCCTCATTTCGGTGTTGTCAGGGTGCCGGATACAAGGGTCGATAAGCTCGCTGAAATATTCAAACCCAAAAAGACTACGCATGCGACTGTTGAATACCTGGATTATATAGGTCTTACAAAGGGTGACGCAGAGCAGAACAGGAAGGTGTTTGATCTTGTAAAAGATGCCGATGCGGTCGTGCTGGTTGTAAGAGCCTTTGAGAATGATTCGATAGTCCATCCGCTTGGAGACGTTGACCCTTTAAGGGATGCCGGGACCGTAGAGCTTGAAATGATATTCGGCGACCTTGAGTTAACCGAGAAGAGGCTTGAAAGGATCGAACTGGGGCTGAAGAGAGGGAAAAAGCCGGATGAGACAGAGAAGAAACTGCTTATCAGGTGCAAGGAGGTTTTAGAAAAGGAGACACCGCTCAGGGACGTGGAGTTTTCCGAGGAAGAGCATAAGGCGATGAGACATCTTCAATTCATGTCCATAAAACCGATAGTGGCCGTAATCAATGTGCAGGAGCAGGACATAAACTCCGACAGGATAAAGGGCATAACTTCCGAACTTGAAAAGCTGTTTAAGGGCAGGCAGGTGAGCATACTCAGTCTTTGCGGTAAGATTGAGATGGAGATCGCCCAGCTGCCCCCTGAGGAAGCGAAGGTTTTCCTGGATGACCTTGGGATAGAAGAACCAGCGCTTTACAAGCTTATCCGTGTTTCTTATGGCCTCCTTGGTCTGATATCATTCCTCACTGTGGGAGAAGATGAGGTAAGGGCATGGACGATTAAAAGGGGAATGAACGCTCAGAAGGCTGCTGGCAAGATCCATTCCGATATTGAAAGGGGATTTATCAGGGCAGAGGTGGTTTCATATAATGATTTTATTGTTGACGGAAGTATGGCTGCGGCGAGAGAAAAAGGGTTGCTGAGGCTTGAGGGAAAAAACTACGAAGTCAGGGACGGAGATATAATCAACTTCAGGTTTAATGTATAATTGACGATATTCTGGAAGACAGAGGAAAGATTTATGAAGGCCGAAGAAATTTTTGAGAACAGCGTAAAGGTAATGAAAGGGCTTTTAAGTAAAAGCGAAATGCTGGCTTCCATTAAAAGGGCAAAAGAACGCGATGAAAACCAGAATGAAAAGCTTCTCATAAAAGAACGTCAAAATATTAATGAACTGGTAAGAAAAATTGCTGAGGCGGATGGTTCCGGTCAGACCATGAGGGGAGTCCCGGATGACCTTGTAGATGCTATGGTAATACGTTACCTGAAGAACAGGGAGGTTTTCATGAAGACGTTCCCTGACGGGATAGAAGATATTGATGCCGATCCGGTTTCAATATGGGCGGCGATCATGATATCCCCACATGATGAGAAGCCTTTTTAAAAGGATGACGTCTTTTTGTGATTCAGTCTGAAGAGGCAGAATATTTTATGGAAGCGGTAAGGGAACTGATACAACGTTACGGGCTTGAAGAGGATTTCGAGCATGTCATTATCCCGCTTCACGGTGAGAACGGACGTATCAGGAGGTGTTATCTTCTGAAGAGGAGGTTTATACGGATTGTATATCCGGAAGGACATTTTATTGATTATCCCCTTGCTCAGGTGATCGAGGCGATTATCAGATATCCGGAAATTTCATTGAGTGAAGCGCTTTACTTACTGCATAAGGAAACGGATGAATTGATTCCTGAACTGCCTGAAAATAAAAATGATGAAAATTGAGGTTTGGTAATGAAGAAAAAGATATTTATTAATGCCTTATATCCGGAAGAAAAAAGGGTGGCTATAGTTGAAGGAGATACGCTCGTTGACTTTTATGTCGAGGTGGCTTCAAAGGAACATCTGAAAGGCAATATTTATAAGGGTATTGTTGCGAGGATCGAGCCCGGCCTGCAGGCGGTATTTGTGGATTTCGGACAGAAGAAACACGGATTCTTACAGCTCAAGGAAGTTATGCCCCAATATTATAAAAGTAAAACTGAGGGGAAAAAGCCGAAGATACAGGATGTACTGACAAAAGGTCAGGAACTGATGGTTCAGGTAGAAAAGGATGCAAGGGATACAAAAGGCGCAAGCCTTACAACCTATATCTCATTGCCGGGCAGATATATAGTCATGATGCCGGGACAGGAAAGGGTCGGGATTTCGAGGAAGATTGAAGGCAAGGAGGACAGGGACAGATTAAAAGAAATATTCAGTTCGCTCAAGCTTCCCAAAGATACAGGTTTTATACTCAGAACCGCATGCAGCGACAGGACAGCCGAAGAACTGTCCAATGACCTGAAATATCTCACCAAGCTATGGAACAAGATACAAAATGAGTCTAAAAAAGTTTCGGCGCCTGCATTAATATACCAGGAGCAGGATATAGCGGTAAGGACTGTCAGGGATTATCTTACGCCCGATGTGAATGAAGTGCTTGTCGATGATCCGGGAGCACAGCGGAGCATGAAGGAATTCCTGCGAAAAACAGTGCCGTGGCGTAAAATAAACATCAAGTATTACAAGGAAAAGAAGCCTGTTTTCACAAAACATAATATCGAAGAGCAGATAGCAAAGATTAAGGAAAGATATGTTCATCTCCCCTCGAAAGGTTATCTGATAATCGAAAAGACCGAAGCGCTTACTGTAGTTGACGTGAATTCAGGGAGAAGCAGAAAAGAGGAGAATGTAGAGTCTACGGCGCTCAGGACAAATCTTGAGGCAGCCGATGAAATCGCCAGACAGTTAAGGCTGAGGGATATCGGGGGATTGATTGTCATTGATTTTATTGATATGGTTTCCTCCAAGCACAGAAAAGAAGTCGAAGACAGGCTTAAGAGCGCACTGAGTTCTGATAAGGCCCATACTGAGATAAGCGGCATATCGAGGTTCGGTATTATTGAGATGACAAGGGAGCGAATGAGGCCGGCATATTTTGAGTCGATACACGAAAAATGTGAGTGCTGCGGTGGCGCCGGCATTGTCAAGACAGACGAGTTGATAGCCATTTCGGCTCTGAGGGATATTCATACAAGGGCTTCAAGGGGTGGATTAAAGGCTATTAAATGCAATTTGCCGGTTGAAAGCGCCAACTATCTGATTAACTCTAAAAGAGACGAGATTTCGCAAATAGAGAAGGAATTTGATGTGGGAATTAATATAGTGGCTGACAGGAGTATTCTGCCGGGACAGTTCAATATCGAAGTCGAAAAGGCTGCCGAAAAAACAGAACCTAACCCCGATAATTCATGAATGTGCCGGCCGCCTCTTCAATTTTTACCTTAATCGACTCTCTTGCTCTCCTGTCCTTTATCTCCACAAGCCCTTCTTTAAGGTTCTTTTCGCCGAGGATTATCTGTGTTGGAATGCCTATCAGATCAGCGTCTTTGAATTTTACGCCAGCTCTCTCCTGCCGGTCATCGATCAGGACATCAAACCCGGCATCAGTCAATTCTTTATAAAATCCTTCGCCAATCTCTACTGTCTTTGAATCTTTCATATTTAAAGGCAGTATCTCGACATCAAAAGGAGCGATGCTTTTTGGCCAGATAATGCCGTCTTTGTCATGGTTCTGTTCAATGGCTGCTGCTGCAATACGCGCAGGCCCGATTCCGTAGCTTCCCATTATGACGGGTTTTTCCTGACCGTTTTCATCGAGATAAAAAGCCTTCAATGCATCTGAATATTTTGTGCCGAGTTTGAAGATGTTGCCGATCTCTATTACGCGCTCGACAGTCAGTTCTTTGCCGCATTTAACACAAAGGTCCCCGGATTTCGCAATATGTATGTCATGCCAATCAGCCGAGAAATCCCTTCCAGCCCTGATGCCTTTCATATGATAATGAGGCTTGTTCGCTCCGCTCACATGTGCACCTTCTTTAAGGCAACTGTCGGCAATTATCCTGATCTTATGATTCATGGGCCCAATGAACCCTGCTTCAACCCCGAGTATTTCTTTAACTTCCGCCTTTTGAGCAGGTCTGTGGTTGCCGATTAATTTTGAGAGCTTCTTTTCATGGAGTTCCTGTTCGCCTCTTACCAATGCAAGGACCGGCCCGTTGTCGCTTATCACAAGTATGCTTTTTATAAAATAAGATGGGGATAGTTTTAAGAAGTTAGACACCTCCTGCACGGTCCTTTTCTCAGGCGTATGAACCTCTTCAAGTTCCCAGTTTTTTTCTTCATTCATTGCCGGAGTTGAGATGGCAAGCTCAACATTTGCAGCATAGCCGCATTTGCTGCACAATGCCACTTCATCTTCTCCTGAGGGGCTTGGCGCCATGAATTCATGGGAGTAACCGCCTCCCATCATGCCCGGGTCTGATTCGACCATCATGAATTTCAGTCCGCATCTTTCGAATATCCTGTGATAAGCATCTGCATGAAGCTGATAGCTCCTGTCAACGCCTTCATCATCGGCGTCGAAACTGTAGCTGTCCTTCATTATGAATTCCCGCGTACGCAGCACCCCGCTCTTCGGCCTTGCCTCGTCCCTGAGTTTTGTCTGGATCTGATACCATATCTGGGGCAGGTCCCTGTATGAGCGGATTTCTCTGGAAGCAAGCCAGGTCATAATCTCCTCATGTGTCATACCGAGGCACATGTCCCGATCTCCTCTGTCTTTGAGCCTGAACATCTCGGCGCCGATTGCATCCCATCTCCCGGTCTGCTGCCATATCTCTGCCGGATGTAATATCGGCATGGAAACTTCCTGGGCGCCTATTTTATCCATCTCTTCCTTAAGTATTTTGTTTATTTTGGTCAGGACCTTCCATCCGAGCGGAAGGTATATGTAAAGCCCGGCGGCAAGCTGCCTGACATATCCGGCCCTCAGCATAAAAATATGACTTACAGACTCTGCATCAGCAGGAGCCTCTCTTAATGTAGGTATAAACATCTTGGAAAATCGCATATTCTCCTCCGGTGAAAAATCATTTTAGAGTAATTTATAAGGAGTCTTTAGTCAAGGACTTCTGCGCTTTGAAAAAAAATAATTAAAGTGTTAAATTACATGGAATCACAGATCAAGGAGCAAAAGTGCAGAGAATACCACTTACACCAGCGGGTTTTAAAAAACTGGGAGAAGAACTTGAAAGGCTGCTGAAGGTCGAACGTCCCAAGAATATCCAGGCGATAGCCGAGGCGCGCGCACACGGCGACCTTTCTGAAAACGCAGAATACCATGCGGCAAAAGAACAGCAGTCGTTTATTGAAGGAAGGATACAGGAACTGAAATCAAAGATCGCCCTTGCGCAGGTTATTGATCCATCAAAAATAAAGCAGTCGAGGGTTGCCTTTGGCGCAAAAGTGAAGGTGCTTGATATCGAAGCAGATGAGGAGTATTTATTCTGTCTTGTCGGGCCGGAGGAGGCTGATGTGAAGAATGGCAAGATATCGATAAGTTCACCTGTAGGTAAGGCGCTTATCGGGAAGGAAGCAGGCGATACGGCTGTTATCAAAGCGCCTGCAAGAACAATTGAGTATGAGATATTAGAGATCAGCTTTGAGTAGATATTTCAAGGCGAAAATAGCAGAGAACCGACCTTTAAACAGCAATCATAATCTGCTTTCTTTAGTAACACCCGATGGGACGAAAGAGCCTCTTCCAGGACAGTTCTTCATGGTCGAAGTCAACAAGGGTTTTGATCCTATTTTGAAAAGGGCCTTCAGTCTGTTCAGGAGAACTTCAGACGGTTTTCAGATACTTTACAGGATAATAGGAAAGGGTACATCCGTCCTGCGCAGTATGAAAGAGGGAACGGAAATAGACGTTCTCGGGCCGCTTGGGAACCATTTTAGAGCCCCCAAGCAAAATCAGATACCCCTGATAATTGCAGGCGGCATAGGCATAGCCTCTGTATTTCCTCTCATCCGGAAACTCGAGGGCAGGGCATACGTTTTTTATGGCGCAAGGACCGGAAAAGAGCTGTTTATGCTCGATGAGTTGAAGACAATTTCTAAAGAACTGGTGATAGCGACAGATGACGGCTCTGCAGGAGAAAAAGATACAATAATCGGTGTATTAAACAAATTTTTAAAAAATCGTCCATCACTCATTGCCAATTACTCTATTTATTCCTGCGGCCCCAGGCCCATGCTTGAAAAGATAGCCGGTATTTCTGCTGTTCATGATATAAAGGCGTATGTTTCACTTGAAGAGAATATGGCCTGCGGTATAGGCGCATGCCTTGGATGCGTAGTAAAGACTGTAAACGGGCATAAAAGAGTATGCAGGGAAGGGCCTGTGTTTGATATAAGAGAGATTGAGTGGTGATGTCTTGAATCTTAAAGTAAAAATAGGCAGCCTCGAACTGAAAAACCCTGTTATGACCGCATCCGGCACTTTCGGATATGGAGAGGAATATTCCGAATTTGTAGATTTGAATGATCTCGGAGCGGTTACGGTCAAGGGTATTTCCCTGAAACCCATGGAAGGCAACCCGACCCCGAGGATATGTGAGACAGCCTGCGGAATGCTTAATGCCATCGGACTGCAGAACGTTGGTCTGAAAATATTTCTTAAGGAGAAGTTGCCGTTCCTCAGAAAGTATGATACAAAGATTATCGTCAATGTCCTTGGCAATTCAATAAAGGAATATGTGAAGATCTCCGAAAATCTTGACGGTGCAGGAGTGGATGCAATAGAACTGAATGTATCCTGTCCGAATGTAAAGAAGGGGGGGATAAGTTTCGGGACAGACGGTAAGATGCTCGGCAAACTGGTATCGAAGGTGAGGGATGCGGTTAAGAAATCGGTTCTTATAACCAAACTGTCGCCAAATGTATCTGATATCAGGGACTTTGCCCGGATAGCCGAAGATGCGGGTTCTGACGCTGTGTCGCTTATAAATACCATTACAGGCATGGCTATCGATATAAAAACGAGGAAACCGAGACTTGCCAATATCACCGGCGGCCTGTCAGGCCCTGCCATTAAACCGGTTGCCGTTAGAATGGTCTATGAAGTATACAGGACTGTCAGAATACCGATTATAGGCATAGGCGGAGTAATGAATGCCGATGATGCGATAGAATTTATTATAGCCGGGGCTACGGCTGTTGCTGTAGGCACAGCAAACTTCATCAACCCTTCGGCGACTAAAGAGATACTGGATGGAATGGTTAAGTATATGGAACTTGAGAATATAGAGGATATCAGTTCTTTAAAGGGAACTGTCGGTGTTGAATGACCCGCTTATAACGCTGACAACCGATTTCGGATATGATGATCCGTTTGTCGGCATGATGAAAGGTGTAATCCTTAAAATAAACCCCCTTGCCAATATTGTTGACCTTACACACGGGATCAGGCAATACGACATAAGGGAAGCTGCTTATACAATCGGGATGAGTTATGATTTTTTTCCAAAAAAGACAATACATATTGTTGTAGTGGACCCGGGGGTCGGTTCCGGCAGAAGACCGGTTATTGTAATGACAGATCATCACTACTTTATAGGGCCTGATAACGGTGTATTTTCTCACATTTATTCCCAGAGCCACGAAACTCTCAGCGTATTTCATATAACATCCGAACATTATTTCTTATCATCAGGCGGCGGTACTTTTCATGGAAGAGATATCTTTGCCCCGGTTGCCGCCTGGATTTCGAGGGGTGTTAATATCCCCAATTTCGGCGAGCATATTACGGACTACCATAAAATCCCCCTGCCTTTTCCGCAGGTATCAGACAACGCACTGAAGGGTGAAGTGATACTTATTGATAAATTCGGCAATTCGATAACTAATATAAAGGCGGCGGACATTGAAAAACTTTATGGCGCCGGGTCCATAAGCATCCTCAAAATACTATTGAAGGGTAAAGAAATACCTCTGAAAAAATTTTACTCTCAGGCGGAAGACAGGGGAGTATATTCTCTGATAAATAGTACGGGTTACCTGGAATTTTTTATTTACAGGGGTAATGCATCTTCAGAATACAATATATCAGTCGGTGACAAAGTAGAGCTCTCCGCTTCGTAAAATATGCCTGATATTTTTCCCGTCCTCATTCTTATAAGGAAAATGTCCTAAATAATACTTGACAGAATTACTAAACTATTTTAATTTAAAGCATGCTCAGGTTATCAACAAAAGGCCAGTACGGCGTAAGGGCCATGTTCGAGATCGCCAGAGGATATAAATACGGGCCGATAACAATTAAGGAAATATCGGAGAGGCAGGCTGTCTCAATATCATATCTTGAACAGATACTTAATACATTGCGCAGGGCCAGGATTATTAAGAGTGTCAAGGGGCCGGGCGGAGGGTATGTCCTCAGCAGGGATCCGGGGGAAATAAGCATAGGCGCCATACTCAGGGAACTTGAGGGGCCTGTTGCTATTACATCATGCCTGGACCCTAAAGAAGGCTGCATAAGGGTTGAAGGATGCGTGACCCATCTATTGTGGAAATCGCTGGGCGAGAAGATAGAGTCTTTTCTTGATGGTATGACCCTGAAGGACCTTCTGGAAGGGAATCAGTTTATTGCGATAGATACAAAAATAAGGAAAGACAATAAGATAAGGAAAGGTTTTACGGTAAAAGCAAGACGGCATGAAATTTGTTGAGAATGTAAAACCCGACGTAACGACCGACATTGTATACATGATGTGCCCGATGCATTTGTTAAAACTTGAGGAACAGATCAAAGAACTTGAGCAGGGGCAGATACTCGAAATAATCACAGATTATGACGGTGCGCTCGAAGACATCCCTGCATGGTGCGACAGGACAGGAAATGAATTCCTTGGAATGGAAGACTCAGGAGATTTTTTTAAATTCTATATTAAAAAGACGGAGAGGTAGATTATGAGAAAGTGTTATTTTGACCATGTTGCAACAAACCCTCTTCATCCGGATGTGCTCGAAGCAATGATGCCTTATTTAAAAGAGGAATTCGGCAATCCTCTGAGCGTTTATGAATATGGCGCCAGAGCGAAGAGCGCTATTGATGATGCAAGAGAAAAAGTCGCGGGCATGATAAACTCAAAACCGGCTGAAATTATTTTTACGGCCAGCGGCGCGGAGGCTAACAATTTTGCCCTGAGGGGAATAGCCATCGCAAAACAGAACGAGGGAAAACATATACTTGTTTCAAGAATGGAACACCATTCCATACTGAATTCAGCGAGATTCCTTGAAAAGAGCGGTTTTGCCGTAACATATCTCCCTGTCGATAAAAAGGGATTTGTCGACCCGGATACGGTTAAAAAAGCCATAACCAGGGAGACTACATTAATATCTGTAGTTCATGCCAGCAGCGAGGTCGGGACAATCGAGCCCGTTAAAGAGATAGTGAAAGTTGCGAAAGAAAAAAATATAATCGTCCATACAGATGCTGTGGCAACTGCAGGCAATATACCCGTTGATGTAAAAGATCTCGGGGTTGACCTTATGAGTATGGCTGCCCACCAGTTTTACGGGCCGAAAGGCGCAGGTGCTTTATATGTAAAACAGGGTCTGAGAATAGTGCCTCTTATTTACGGGGGAATACAGGAGTCAGGCAGAAGGGCAGGGACAGAAAACGTGCCGGCAATAGTAGGAATGGGAAAAGCGGCGGAGCTTGCAAAAAACGAGATGCCGGAAAGGATAGAATATTTAAAGCCATTAAGAGACCGGATTATAGAGACCATGTCAGGGGTTGAAAATGTGTATCTTACAGGAGACAGGGAAAACAGACTGCCGGCACACGCAAGTTTTTGTGTTGAATTTATAGAAGGCGAAGCCATGCTTCTCCTGCTGGCGGCAAAGGGTTTTTTTGTTGCCAGCGGTTCAGCCTGTTCGTCAAAGGCGCTGAAGGCTTCGCCGGTGCTGCTGTCGATGGGAATACCGTCAAGTCTGGCGCAGGGCTCCATCGTATTCAGTCTCGGCATGGGAAATACATCTGAAGACATAGATTATCTGCTCAATGAATTCCCGCTGGTAATCAGGAGGCTAAGAGAAATATCCCCTTATGCAAAAGGATGGGGTGACAGAGAGGAAGGTGGCCAATGTACAGCGACAAAGTAATGGATCATTTTATGAATCCCAGGAATGTTGGTGATATGGAAGATGCTGACGGCGTGGGGACAGAGGGTAATCCGACATGCGGCGATGCAATGAAAATTTATATCAAGGTCGAAGATGACAGGATTGTGGATGCAAAATTCAAGACATTCGGCTGCGGCGCTGCGATAGCTGTGAGCAGCATGGTTACTGAAATGGTAAAAGGGAAGACCCTCGATGAGGCTCTCGCTATATCCAAAGAGACTGTTGCGGATGCGCTCGGCGGACTTCCTGCCCAGAAGATGCATTGTTCGAATCTGGGCGCAGATGCATTAAAAAAAGCTATCGAGGACTACAAGAGCAGACAGAAACAGCAGAAACCGCCGGCTGCGGAGAAACTGCAGAAGCCTGAAAAAAAGCAGAGACAGAAAAAAACAACGAAAAAGAAAAATCCATAAAAGGCGGCGAAAGTAAAGATTTTTCTGCGCATATGCCTGAGCTTGCCATTTATGGTCATATAAAGCATGGGCTTTTGCAGTAATATCCCAGGCCGGGATGCGGCTTTTTCAGAAAACATGCCTGAATTTTTCCGCTTTCTTTACAAAGATCAAATCTTGCTGGTAATATAATCTGTTTTGGGGAGAGGTGGCCGAGTTGGTCGAAGGCAGCCGCCTGCTAAGCGGTTGTGGGGGTAAAACCTCACCCAGGGTTCGAATCCCTGCCTCTCCGCCAGTAAAGGCGGCAAAAATTTGAGAATGAAAATTAAATTTTAATGATGTTAAAAGATATCTGCTTTTAACGAGTAAAAGGAGGTTATTTATGAAGAAAATGTTGGTTGCTGTATGCAGTCTTTCATTGTTATTAGCTGCAGGCGCATGTAAGAAAAAGGAGGAAAAACCCCCGCTTCCCCAGACAGGGATGCCGGGGCAAATGCAGAATCTTCCACCAGGGCATCAACCCATAATGCAGAAAGGCGAGACGACTATTGTAGTCCCCGACTTAGTGAAAGGGAGATGGCAGAGTGTAATAATTACAGTTGAAGACAAGACATCAAAAAAGAAAAAAGAATACGCTGTGAACCTTAACAGCGAGCTTAAGTTGCCGGATTCGGGAATAAAAATATCTGTTGGTGATTTTCTGCCGGATTTCAAGATGGAAGGTCTTACGATAACGTCGGTTTCGAACGAACCGAATAATCCTGCTGTCAGGGTTAAAGTTTTCGAAAACGATAAAGAGATTTTCAAGGGATGGCTTTATTCAAAGTTTCCCACAATTCATCCTTTTGATCATCCAAAATACAGCATTTTGCTTAAGAACGGGGTGAAGAAGGGATAAGGAATTCAGAAGAGCGCGCGCCCTTAGCTCAGCTGGATAGAGCGTCGGACTACGAATCCGCAGGTCGGGGGTTCGAATCCCTCAGGGCGCGCCATCTGAATCAAACGGCCGTTGTTCAGTTATCGGTGGATAGGAAGGAAGAGGATATATATTTCATGTGGCTGGCTTTAAAAGAAGCCGGCCTTGCTTTTCAGAAGGGAGAGGTCCCTGTTGGCGCGGCAATCGCAAGGGATGGTCATGCGCTCGCTGCTGCTCACAATCTCAGAGAGACTTTGGATGATCCCTCCGGGCATGCGGAAATCCTGGTTTTAAGAGCATGTGCTAATGAATACAGAAGCTGGAGATTGACCGGGACTACCTTATATGTTACTAAAGAACCCTGTATCATGTGCGCAGGGGCCATAATAAATTCAAGGATAGACAGATTAGTGTATGGATGCAGGGATATAAAGGCCGGAGGAGTGGACAGTCTTTATAATATCCTCAATGACAAAAGACTTAACCATCAGGTGGAGGTTGTCTCCGGCGTTCTTGAGGATGAATGCGCTGATATATTAAAAAGATTTTTCAAAGGTCGAAGGTAAGTATTTCATTCCTTCCTTAATTTTATCATTTTGTTTAAACTAACAACTAATTGTTATTCGCTGTAATAACTTTTTCTATGGAGAGGTGGCTGAGCGGTTGAAAGCGGCGGTCTCGAAAACCGTTGTGGGGGCAACTCCACCGGGGGTTCGAATCCCCCCCTCTCCGCCATAAAAGATCGGGATCATTTCATGATCTTTTTGTAGATCTTATCTTCATATTCCGGAAATTCTTCGAGGATCAAGGGCTTTTTTCTCATCTCATTCAATTTGAGCAGTTTGAAATTGAGTTCTCTGATTTTCCTTATCCGCTCTTTGTCGTCATCGATTGTATTTAGAAGTTCACGCAGATTTAAGATTTCATTCCTGAGTTCAAGTTCGGGAGGCAGGCATCCGGCATTTTTTAATACCCTGTACGCCATCTTGAGGTCTTCGGGAATCCATGATTCGTCATCAAGATTCAGGGGTTTCCCCATGCCTTTCAGGTCATCAAATTCGCCGTTTTCGATAGCCTCCCTGATCCTCTGTTCGGCTATTTTGGTGAATATATTCATGATTTCAAATCTTCTCCAGGTTCCATTGTTCCAGTTCTTTCCTGATGCCGCCTATATGAGTCTTGTTCTCGATCGCACCGAGAATCTTTTTCTTTTCTTTTATATCCCCATATAGTATTGTACCGATGATGTTGTTGTTTTCAAGAACTATTTTTTTGTAAATAAAGTTTTCCCTGTCTTTATAAACTATCGACTCTTTTACGCCTTCGGCGTCTATATCTCCAGCTGACACAAGGTCTATACCCGCTACTTTCAGCGTATTTGAGATGGTTGTGCCTTTATAGACTGAATTCCCTCCAGCCATGTTTATTCCTGCGATCTCACCCTGTTTTTCGGCAGCAGGCCAGATGCCGTAATAAACGCCGTTGTGTTGTATCAGGTCGCCGGCCGCGAATATGTCTGCAATGCCGGTTTCCATCCGGTCATTGACAATGAGGCCCTTTTCAACATTCAATCCAATCTTTTTTGCAAGGCCTGCATTCGGTCTGACTCCCGCAGAAATAATTATCATTTCGCAATCCAATCGCGAGCCGTCTTCAAGTATAAGGGCTTCCGCCCTATTATCACCTGTTATTTCCCCCGGTCTTGCTCCGAGATGGAATACAAATCCCATTTTCTCCATCTGTGACTTAAGAATATCAGCGCCTTCAGGGTCCATCTGGCGCGGCAGGAGCCTGGGGAAAAATTCGACTACGGTTATCCGGTTGCCGGCTTTTCTTAGTGAATTGCCGGCTTCAAGACCGAGGACTCCGCCTCCGATGAGCAGGACTCGCAGGCCTGTTTTTCCGGCGTATTCTCTTATTTTGATGGCATCATTTAATGTCCTGAGCGTAAAAACACCTTTTTTGCCAACTCCGGGGACAGGGGGGACAAAAGACAAACCTCCTGTCGACAAGAGCAGACGGTCGTATCTGAGA
Source organism: Nitrospirota bacterium (assembly GCA_040753635.1). Classification (GTDB taxonomy): domain Bacteria; phylum Nitrospirota; class Thermodesulfovibrionia; order Thermodesulfovibrionales; family UBA6898; genus JBFMDL01. The sequence goes on from JBFMDL010000014.1 coordinate 17,132, forward strand.
TAATCACCGGAAGACGTGACAACTTCTTTTTTCCCGATATCGATATTTGATATGGATGTGTTCAGAATAAGTTCGATCTTATTTTCATCATACCAGTTGTCTTTTCTTATCGTAAGGCCTTTTTCATCCACATCTCCACAGAGAAAATCAATAAGCCTTATCCTGCTGTAAAAGGGGTATGGCTCATCACTTATAATTTTGATCTCACCTGTGCTGTCGATTTTTCTTATGCTGGCTGCTGCTGTTGTGCCTGCAACTCCGTTGCCGATGACAAGGTATTTCATTATTCCTCCTTTCAGTGCGAGGATTGCTCTTTGACCTGCACAACCTTAAGAGGGATGGAACTCATCAGTTCGTTGTCGAGGAAATTCTGTATCCAGTAGGTCCCGGGTGCTTTGAAGTCGATGTTCAGATAGATAGATACTTCACGATGCCTGAAATTAACATCATGCAGATTTATTCGTGTTGAAGACTCGCGGATTACAGTTTCCCTGTCTGGCGACAGGAATTGCATCCTGACCTCGAATTCTCCCCTGCCTTCAGCCCATTCGTTGATTATCGCAAGTCTCGGATGCACAGCCGGGAATTTACTCGCATAGATGTTTTCAAATAATCCCATCAGACTGATTTTCCCCCCTGTCTCCTGTCTGGCGTCATCGCAGATAATTGTGAAGTTGAGGGATGGCTTTATTTTTTCTGACATAATTGTATCCTTTCAAATTTTCTTTTTAAAAAGCAGCGAAATAAAAAAAATAACCGCTGATGTAATCACTATGCTGGCGCCTGACGCAATATCATATGCATATGATATGAGAAGGCCGGCTATAACTGAAACAAATGCAACAACACACGATATGACGATCATCGAAAGCAGGCTCTTTGCAAACAGACGGGCAGCGGCTCCGGGTATCACGAGCAGGGCGGATACCATAATAATGCCGACTACGCGTATTGATATAACAATCGATACAGAAAGCGCGACAAGGAAAAGCGTATTCAGGAACTTTACACGAATGCCGCTTACCTTTGCCAGTTCTTCGTTATATGTTGAAAGGAAAAGCTCTTTCAGAAAAATGATAATGACAGATGTCACTGCCATGAATGTAATAAGCGTAAGCAGGATCTCGCCTTTTGTAATCGCAAGTATATTCCCGAAGAGATATCCGAAAAGGTCGACATTGTAAGATTTCGACATGCTCACAATAGCTATCCCTATGGCCATGGAGACCGAATAGAAGATGCCGATGGAAACATCTTCGGCTATCCTCCCCTTTCTGCTTGTGCTTTCTATGCCGAAGGCTATCACTATGGAATAAATTATGGCCGTCAGGAGAGGATTTATGCCTGTAAAAAAACCTATAGCTATCCCGCCAAAGGCAGCATGCGATATCCCCGCCCCGATGAATGACATCTTCCTGAGAACAATAAAAACAGAGATAATGCCTGTTAATACACTCACAAGAATCCCGGCGATGAAAGCCTTCTGCATAAAAGGCGAACCGAAGGCCTCGATCATGGGGTCCTCAGCCTTTCACATTTATCACAGACATCGGTATGCATCAGAAGGTCAACATTTTTGCCATAAAGAGATGTCATGACATTTTCGTTCAAGGCGCCAAGCGGGTTGCCGTGGTAATAAAGGTTTATATTCAGACATGATATTTCGTCAACATAAGCGGTAACCGTACCTATATCATGCGATACCATGAGTATGGTAAGGTTCATTTTCTTCTGCAATCCCTTAAGGAGATGATAAAAATCTTCCTGCCCGACAACGTCAATACCCGTGCTCGGTTCATCAAGAACGAGGATCCTCGGGTCTCCGGCGAGCGCCCTTGCAATAGAGACCCTCTGCTGCTGGCCTCCGGAAAGCTGACTGTATTGTATGTCTTTCAGGTTTTCAACCCCCATCAATGACATGCAGCCAATAGCTTTTTCCATATCCTTTTTCCCCGGCCATTTAAAAAATCCGGCTTTTTTGTATCTCCCCATAAGCACAATATCGACAGCGCTTGCCGGGAAATTCGGGTCGATATTAAGGTGTTGCGGAAGATAGCCGAATATCTCCTCTTTCCCGAGAAGCAGTTCAGGATTTCGACCGAATATTCTTACAGCGCCGGATGACGGAGTGAGGAGCCCCAGTATAACCTTTATCAAGGTTGTTTTCCCCCCTCCGTTTGGCCCCACGATTCCGAGAAAATGGCCTTCTTCAAGGGTGAAATTTATATTTTTCAGTATGTCCTTCCCCTTGATGTTAACCGATAAATCTTCTATGATTATTGCGCTGCTCATCTCATGGCCTTTTCCATTACGTCAAGATTGTATCTCATTAAATCAATATAACTTGCTCTGTTTTCCCGGCCGCCTAAAGGGTCAAGGAAAAGAACCCTTGCTCCTGCTTCGCGGGCAATAACCTCTGCCAATTTAGGGCTGAACTGAGGCTCGGCAAAGATTATTTTTTTATCAAGTTGCCTTAGTTCCTTAAGTATCCTGTTCATATGCTTCGGGGTCGGTTCTTTCCCGGGGCCTTCTTCGATAACACCGACGACCCTCAGACCATACCTTCTCGAAAAATAATTCCAGGCAGGATGAAATGTCACATATTCTTTTGACCTGAAAGTTCTTACTTTTTCGGCGATCTCCCTGTCGAGGTCAGTAAGTTTTTGCATGTAGATATATGCGTTTTTTTTGTAGATGCCGGCATTTGCCGGGTCGGCTTCAGATAAGGCGTGTTCGATTTTTCTTACTATTTCCATGCAGATCACCGGGTCGAGCCAGATGTGTGGATCAACATTCCGTCCCCTGATGTTATTGTGATTATGGCCGTGTGCCTTTATCAATTCAATCCCTTCAGAACATTCTACAACCGAAATATTGCCGGCGGCTGTCCTGATCAATTTATCAGCCCAGAACTCAAGCCCTGCGCCAATTTTAATGAAAACTTTAGCCTTTGCTATCTGCTGTATTGTTTTCGGGGTCGGTTCGTATATATGGGGGCTTGCGCCGGGCGGGAGAAGAAGGATAACATCAACCCTGTCTCCCCCAACCTGCCTCGCAAAATCAGCGAGAGGCGCGATGCTCGCAACTATTTTCAGTTTTTTATCAGATGCATGAGATGAATCAGCAAATGCAAAAACAAAAGCCATGATTATCCAGATCCAGCAAGAAACGTTCTCTTTGCGATTTCTTGTCAAAACGGCGTTGTCAATCTCAGGCGAAGCAATCTTGTCCGTATTTATTAAAGTTCTTCCGGTTTTTATAAACATAATAAAGTTTATACTATAAAGGCTGCTGCTCACAAATTAAATAAAATTATACGGCATTATGTTTTAAGTTAAAATATAATATGGCCGGTAAAACAATATTAACATATTGACCTGTCATTTCTGTGAAAGCAGGGATGACATAGAAAAACATAATGAACATCACAAATAGAAGTTAAGAATTATCAATGGCTGAATAAAGTTTGACGGTCACTTACGGACTAAAATATAAGATGCATAATTCAGAAAGATTTTCAGCTTTGTATTACAGGGATTTCCGTCTTTTCTGGGCAGGACAGATAATTTCTCTCTCAGGCACATGGATGCAGTCTGTTGCACAGGGATGGCTTGTGTACAGCCTCACAAAGTCGCCGCTTTATCTGGGCATGGTTGCGGCTGCTGCTTCTCTTCCTATCCTATTATTCACTTTAATAGGCGGGGTGATTGCAGACCGTTTTCCCAAAAGGAATCTGCTCCTGATTACTCAGGGACTTTCGATACTGCCTGCAATTATGCTCGGGATACTTACAAGCCTTGGAATGATTACCGTCTGGCAGGTTGCACTGCTTGCAGCCTTTCTCGGTACGATAAACGCTGTTGATATACCTACAAGGCAGTCCTTTCTTATAGAAATGGTCGGGAAGGGTAATATTGTCAATGCGATAGCGCTGAATTCCGCTGCTTTTCATGGGGCCAGGATGATAGGACCTGTTATAGCAGGGATGTTGATAACATATCTCGGCATCCCTGCATGTTTCTTTATAAACGCCTTGAGCTTTATTGCCGTCATAATCGCACTTTCGAAAATGAAGATAAAGGGTGAAACAAAGGTGAGTTCCGAGGGCGTAGCCAAAGACCTTATGAAAGGTATCGACTTTATAAAGGGTAACAGAGAGATAATACGGGTTGTTACACTTATAGCGGTTTTCAGCCTGATAGGCATTCCGTATATAACCCTGCTCCCGGTATTTGCCGCCGAGGTTTTTCATGAAGGGGCAAAAGGGTTCGGTTTTCTGATAGGCGCTTCAGGGATAGGCGCATTGATAGCCGCAGTGGGAATCGCAGCTAAAGGCAATATAGAAAACAAGACAAAGTTTATGTCGGTTGCGGGACTCTGTTTTTCGCTGTCATTGTTTGCCTTTTCGCTTTCAAAGATATTCTGGCTCTCTCTTGTTGTTATAATGTTTGCGGGCTGGGGTATGGTCAGTTATCTTGCTTCAGCCAACAGCTATATACAGGTGTCTGTGCCGGATGAACTGCGGGGGAGGGTGATGAGTGTTTATTCTTTTGTGTTCCTTGGCACAGTGCCGATCGGCAATTCTATTATTGGAGTGTCCGCTGACATAATGGGGACAACGAATGCCGTAACGGCAGCCGGAATAATATGCATCATAGCTTCGGGTATTTTTGGGAAGAGATATCTGGGGAAATTCGATTAACCCAGATAATTCATAAATTATGATAATACAGAAAGCACATAGTATCATCGCTCATTCTCGGTCTTCGACCTCCGAGGTATTTGGCCTCTTTATGTTTAAATTTACATGCTGTCTGAGTATCGGCCAAATAAAGCCGCTCAAATACCATGTCCTTTCTGTTGTCAGGGAATTTTATGAATAATGAAGGTTAGAGTATAATAGGCGGGATGAAGATACTTTCGATAGAGACATCGACCATGCTGGGGGGGGTTGCAATCGTGGATAAGGATGCCGGTCTTATTGCGGAAACAAGACTTAATGTAAAAACCACGCACTCTGAGAGGCTGATGACCGCGGTCCATAACACACTTGTCCAGTCGGAAATAGGCATGGATGATATCGATGTGTTTGCTGTGGCGATAGGCCCGGGCTCTTTTACAGGATTAAGAATAGGACTGAGCACGGTAAAAGGACTTTCATATGCGACCGGGAAGCCCGTTGTAACAGTCCCGACCCTCGAGGCATTTGCGTGGAATTTTCCATTCAGCGGATATCCGGTATGTCTTATGCTTGATGCGAGGAAAAAGGAAGTTTATTCAGCGATATTTATATGGAAAGATACTGGATTTATGAAAGTTGTTGATGAAATATCTGTAAAACCGGCGGATTTATTAAAGGGACTTAAAGGCAGTATCATATTTGCGGGAGAGGGGGTTTTACTTTACAGAAATTTGATTGAAGAGATTCTGAAAGAAAGGGCAATTTTTGCGCCATCCGACAAGATGGTGCCGTCACCGGCTAATGTTGCGCTTATCGGGCTTGCCAAGGCGCTTAAGGGCGAATTTGCAGATACATCAGAGGCTGTTCCTTTTTATATAAGGAAATCAGAAGCTGAAGTTAAATGGCTGGAAAAGAACTGAACGAGATCATCATCGATAATATGTTGATAAGCGATCTCCAGGAGGTTGTGGCTATTGAGAAAGCTTCATTCACCAAGCCGTGGTCCGAAACTCTTTTTTACAAGGAAATACATAACCATAGATCTGTGGCAAAAGTTGCCAGGATTGACAAGAAAGTTGCCGGCTATGTCTGTGCAAACCTTATAATCGATGAAGGTCACATACTCGATCTTGCCGTGCATCCGGAATTCAGGAGACTCGGGATAGCTTCCAGACTTGTTGCGCACGCAATTGACTTTCTGAAATCAGGCGGATGCAGGATAATCTTTCTCGAGGTCAGAAGCTCCAACGGAATTGCGAGAAGAATGTATGAGAAATTCGGTTTTAAAGTCATAGGGATAAGAAAGAACTATTACGTTTTGCCTGTAGAAGACGCAATTATAATGTCCTTGGAGTTTGAGAAATGATCAGTCGGGAGCTATTCTTTCTGTTCGGATATTGCCTTGACAGCCGTCAGGATCATATTCTTTATTTTTGAGCTCTTTATTTCCCTGTAAAGACGTAAAAGTGTTTCTTCTTCATCACTGAGGCTGCCGTAGAAAGAAGAGGACTCTGAAATTGCAAGATTTTTCTCCTGTAGAAATGTATTTACAGGGATCTCAAGGGCTTCGGCGATCTGATACAGTCTTTTGACGGTTATCTCGCTTGCGCCTTTTTCGTATTTCTGTATCTGCTGGTATGAAAGGCCCACTTTCTCAGCAAGCTGCATCTGGGAAAGACCGGATGCGCGGCGTGCATTCCTGATAATATGACCTATATGGCTCTTTTCTTTTGGCATTTTTTCCCCGTAAATATCTAAATTTAACTTTCATTTTGCTTGCTGGAAGGCTAAAAGTCTATAAACTCATGGTAGTATGAGTTGACAATTGCTACCCAGAGTAGTATATTAATTTAATCTATGGCCGACATGAAAATCCTGGTAGTCGACGATGAAATTGCTATAAGACATTTCCTCAAGTATTTTCTGTCATTTAACGGATATCACGTGGACTGCGCTTCCGACGGGCTGGAAGGTCTGGAGCTCATAGAGGATAATTCCTATGACCTTGTTATTGTGGACTACATAATGCCGAAAATGGACGGTCTGGAATTTGTTAAACAGGTCAGAAGGAAATGGCAATCCATTCCCGTTTTTGCTATGAGCGGCTCTCAGGTGAAGGACCAGTTCCTTGAAGCAGGCGCGGATCTGTTCATACAAAAACCGGTTAAGCCGGAACAACTTAAGAAGGCGATAGAAGCGGTGGCGATGAGAACATAAATGATGGTTAACCAAATGAAGGCAGAAGCGCTTCAAAAGCCTTGCAATGACAACGGGATTTAATTTGATCCACATAAATGCAGACATAACCTTCAGTTCAATTCAAAAAATAGTCGGCAGGCCTTTCTACCCCCCTTCAATTCCCCCCTTATTAAGGGGGGAAAGAGGGGGGTGTTGCAGGGCAAGGCTTTTTCATCGCTCCTGCCTTCCGGATGTAGGACTTTTTTACAGCTAAAATTAATATACTGCCCTTATCCGCAAACAATAGAATGGTCTTCTTCGAGAGCCTCATGGATACTCCTTTTTGCTACCGGGTATGACACGGCATGCCAGTTATCACCAAAACAGCGTGACAGCAGATTCAAAACCCCGGGGTTGTCAGCCTCGATCACAAAAATAACCTTTAAGGGATTCATGCCTATAATTTCATATCTGTCAATAGAGCGGCATTTATTTGCCAGTAACTGGTCCTTGCCCTGCTTTATCCAGTCTTCTCGGTTTTTTTCAATGTCTTTCAGGGTTGTATCCTCTTTTGCGTCAAAAATGGAAATGTACCACATTTCTGTCTCCTTTTAACGGAAGGGTTTATAATTCCCAGATTCCTTCTATATTGCTGTCGCATTTCGGGCAGCGATTGCCTTTTATCCTGTTTGTCAGTATCTGATAGCCGAAACGTTTGACCAGAATATCCTTGCAGAAAGGACAATATGTATTTTCTCCTCCTTCGCCGGGCACATTGCCTTCATAAACATATTTTAGACCGGCCTTGTAACCGATATCACGTGCCTGTCTGAGTTTTTCGACCGGAGTTCTGGGTTTGTCGGTGAGCTTGTAAGTCGGATAAAACTGGGTTACATGCCATGGAATGGAGGGGTCGACCGAGCTGATAAATTCTGCAATATCGGTTAGGTCTTTTTCAGAGTCATTAAGGTCGGGTATAATAAGCGTCGTAACTTCAACCCATACCCCGAGCTCTTTCATGAGTTTGATGGTAGCTTTAACAGGATTAAGTCTTGCCCCGCATATCTCTTTGTAAAATTTGTCGCTTCCCTTTAAATCTATATTATTTGCGTCAAGATAAGGAGCTATAAGCCTTGCAGCCTCTGGACCTGTATATCCGTTGCTTACAAACACATTTTTAATGCCCTTCTCATGCGCCAGTTTTGCACAGTCATATGCGAATTCAAAAAAGATTGTCGGTTCAGTATATGTGTAAGAGATGCTTTCACACCTGTTTTGTAATGCGGCATCTACAATATCCTGAGGCGTCATGTCTTTCCCCGGTATAGTAAATTTGCGTTCCCTGGGGTACTGGGAAATCTCATAATTCTGGCAGTGTTTACATCTGAAATTGCATCCTACAGTTGCTATTGACAGCGAGGTGGAAGAGGGAAGGAAATGGAAGAGAGGTTTTTTCTCGATAGGGTCAATATTCAGAGATATAATTTTGCCGTATACCAGACTGTATAATATCCCTTTCCTGTTTTCCCTGACGGCGCAAATGCCTCTTTTGCCTTCATGTATCAAGCAGTTATGCCCGCAGAGATGACATTTAACGTCTGTTCCTTCCAGCTTTTCATATATCATTGCTTCTTTCATAATTTAAATTATATCAGTTATGGAATATATGTAAACCCCGCACAATGAATTTATATGTATAGCTTTAGGGCTTTATCCTTCAGGATTCAATGGGATGCTCATTCATGCATTGATGCTCATTGCCTTCTGTGGCACAGGGTGCCTCTTTAACCGTTAGGCTCATTGACTTAAATACAAACAAAAGATAAAATAGTTATAAATAATCGAAACTGACAGCGGAGGTAAAAATGCCTATTTATGAATATATATGTATTAAATGCAGTGAAAAATTTTCACTCCTTCAGAGTATGAATTCTACTGTAAATGATACCGAATGTCCTGGTTGCGGCTCAAGAGAGGTGAAAAAAATAATCTCTTCATTCTGCTGTTCTTCAGGCCCCGGCAATAGCATTTCTTCCTCAATCCCATCAAGCGGTTTCAGCGGGGGAGGTTGAGGCGTTTCATCTTGTTGAACCGTCGGTTCAGCCCGCCAAGTATAAAATTCTTGACTTTTTCAGTACTTAGCAATAAAATTTGTCAAATTATGATGTGAGGTGAAAAATGGCTCATAGGCTTTTGCTTGCGGATGACAGCATTACCATACAAAAAGTCGTTGAACTGATTCTTGCTGAAGAAGACTTTGAGATCAAATCTGTAAGCAATGGCGAAGATGCGCTTAATGCTCTGGATACATTCAGGCCGGAGATTGTTCTTGCTGATATAGAAATGCCGAAAATCAATGGTTATCAACTTTGTGAAAAAATAAAGGAGAACCCCTCGACAAGCAATATCCCTGTAATACTCCTTGCCGGTGCATTTGAACCTATTGATGAAGATCTCTCCAGAGAAGTCGGCGCTGATGATTCTATAATAAAACCTTTTGAATCTCAGGAATTGATAAGCAAGATTAACGCTGCTCTTACGATGGTTTCTGCGGGAGAGCCTGAGGCTGTAGAGGCTGCCGAAGCAGGGGAAGAATTGGAATTTGCAGAAGACCTTGAAGGCGGCGCAGAGGAGGCTGTCGAAGTAGCTGAATTGGAGGAAGACCTCTGGGCCATGGAAGAAATCCCCGAGTCCGGCGGAGAAGTCTTTGAAGAGGCTGTCGGTGAAGAGGAAAGGGTGGAACCTGAAGAGACATATGAAATAGCCGGGGAAGAAGTAACTATAACGCCGGGACTTGCGGAAAAGGAAGAGTTTGCAAAGGCCGGAACTGAAGAAATACCTGTATCGCCGGGCTTTGCAGTGCCTTCAAATGAAGAGCTGCTTAAGATATTCGAAAAAACCGTTGACGAAAGAATTTCTTCATACCTGTCTGATCTGGATATCAGGGACTCTTTGCTCTCCTCTCTGATGCCTGCCATAAAGGATTCTATAGAGAAAATCCTCTGGGAGATTGCTCCGGAGCTTGTTGAGAAGATGCTGAAGGAGATACTGAAAGGTTCCATATCTTCGCTCACAGCAGAGGTTGAAAAAGTAATATGGGAAACCGTTCCGGACCTGGCAGGCACAATGATTTCAAAAGAGATCGAAAAGATAAAATCAGAGTTTTAAATTTAGATAAATTTTATTTGAATACGGCGGGGAAAAGGAAAAACCAATTCCCCGTCTTTCTTTGTTATGGCAGAACTGAATAAAAGTTTCACCCCAGAAGGTGTCGAAGAGAAATGGTATGATTACTGGATAGCCAATAAATATTTTATTGCTGATCCCGGGTCTGAAACCGTGCCATTTTCGATTGTTATCCCTCCCCCCAATGTCACAGGAACCCTGCATATGGGACATGCGCTTAACACCACCCTGCAGGATATCCTGGCAAGATGGAAAAGAATGTCGGGTTTTAATGTCCTCTGGGTCCCGGGAATGGATCACGCCGGCATCGCAACACAGAATGTAGTTGAAAGACAGATAGCCTCTGAGGGTATTGACAGACACAGGCTTGGAAGGGATGCCTTTGTAGAGCGCGTATGGAAATGGAAGGCTGAATATGGCGGGAAGATCATTCATCAGCTTAAAAGGCTCGGCGCTTCATGTGACTGGTCCAGGGAGCGTTTTACGCTCGATGAAGGGCTTTCCAGGGCGGTTATTGAAGTTTTTGTGAGCCTTTATGAGCAGGGCATGATCTACAGGGACAACAGGCTTATTAACTGGTGTCCCAGATGCCATACTGCTCTTTCTGATATAGAAGTCGAACATGAGGAGTTTGACGGGAGACTCACATATATAAAATATCCTCTTGACGGAGGTGACGGCCATGTTGTTGTAGCTACTACAAGACCCGAAACAATGCTTGGGGATACCGCTGTTGCAGTAAACCCTGAAGACGGCCGTTACAGGACTTTTATAGGGAAGATGGTTTTATTACCGCTGACGGGAAGGGTAATACCGGTCGTTGCAGATGAATCTGTCGACCCAAAGTTCGGAACAGGCGCAGTGAAGGTAACGCCTTCACATGATTTCAATGATGAGGCTATTGCCAGGAGGCAGAACCCGCAACTTGATTTTATTACCGTAATAGGGCCTGACGGACGGATGACCGAAGATGCCGGCATCAAATATGCGAATATGGACAGATATGAATGCAGAAAAGCCGTTCTTCAGGATTTAAAGGATTCCGGCCTTTTGGTGAAGCAGGAAAAATACAGACATCCCATAGGCCAGTGCTACAGGTGCAAAACTGTGATAGAACCTTTGTCAACGCCTCAATGGTATGTAAAGGTCCAGCCACTTGCGGAAAAAGCTGTGGAAGCCGTCAGAAATGGACAAATCAAAATAGTGCCGAAATCATGGGATAATACTTATTTTGCCTGGATGGAAAACATAAAGGATTGGTGCATTTCACGGCAGATATGGTGGGGGCACAGGATCCCTGCCTGGTACTGTAAAGAGATGCGGAATGACATATGTAAAAATAAGAACGGGATTATTGTATACCGTGAAACCCCGGATGGATGTCCGTACTGCGGTTCCGGTGATCTGGTCCGGGACGATGACGTCCTTGATACATGGTTTTCGTCAGCTTTATGGCCTTTTTCTACGCTCGGCTGGCCTGAAAAGACTCCGGAACTTAAAAAGTATTATCCTACATCTGTGCTGGTGACAGGTTTTGATATTATCTTCTTCTGGGTTGCAAGGATGATAATGATGGGGATAAAGTTCATGGATGATGTCCCTTTCAGGAATGTTTACATACATGCTCTTGTAAGGGATTCTTCAGGGCAGAAGATGTCTAAATCAAAAGGGAATGTAATCGATCCCCTTGTCATGATGAGAAAATACGGGACAGATGCCTTCAGGTTTACTCTTGCTGCATTTGCTGCACAGGGGCGTGACATTAAATTCTCTGAAGAAAGGGTCGAAGGCTACAGACATTTTGTGAATAAGTTATGGAATGCCTCCAGGTTTATATTGTCTAATACCGAAGGTGCGAACGTGCCGGCTGAGATTGACTTTGAAGATCTTGATATCGGGAGTAAATGGATATTGAGCAGGCTTTCAGCCGTAACCGAAGAACTGAATAAAACACTTGAGGAATACAGGTTTAATGACGCTGCAAACAGCATATATCAGTTCATATGGCATGAATTATGCGACTGGTATATAGAGATGGTGAAGCCGATTTTGTACGGTGAATCTGAATACAGGGAGCCGGTCAGGAGATGCCTGCTTTTCGTGCTCGAAAGAACCCTGAGACTGTTGCATCCGTTCATGCCTTATGTTACAGAGGAGATATGGCAGAGCATCCCGGGAGTTAAAGATGAAAAGCCGGAAGATCTAAGGAGTATCGTCATTTCCGGATATCCCAAACCCTTTGGCAGGGACAGAGATGCCGAGGATTTTATGTCGGTTATCATGGAAACAGTGATGGCCGTAAGGACGATAAGAGGGGAATTAAATATTACGCCTTCGCTCGAAATGAAGGTGCATATTAAAACAATTGATGAAAAGGTAAAGGAAGTATTGATCGGGAACCTTACATATATTAAGAAACTGGCAAGGGTGGACGTAATAAAAATAGGCGCCGGCACAAGAAAGCCAAAAGGCTCTGCTATTGCTGTAAGGAGTTATGTAGAAGTTTATGCCCCGCTGGAAGGGCTTTTGAATATTGAGCTTGAAATTGATAGACTTAAGAAAGAGGACGCAAAAGCAGAAAAGACCATTGCGCTTTTGAACAAGAAACTACTGAATGAGGATTTTCTGAAAAGGGCGCCCGGTGAAATTGTTAAAAAAGAGAAGGAAAAGTATGATGAATACATGAGGAAGAGGGAAAGAGTTCGGGAGAATATTAAAAAACTTTATGAACTAGGGGGAAAGCAATAATGGTTAAGGACGAGAAAGACATAAAAGAAAAGGAACTCGAGATAATCGAGGGAGAATTCATTAATATAAGTCAGAGCACGGTCAGAAATGTCGAAGGCGGCCATATTGAAATGGAACAGGTATGTGTTTTCAGTACAGACGGCGAAAGGGTGGAAACAAACCAGACTGTCGCGCTGATGTTGCGGGGAAATGACGTGGATCTTCATCAGAGCATCAGTATGGCAACTGTAAGCAATAATGCTTCAATTAACTATTCTTTCTCTCCTGTATCTATTTCAAGGGGGGAGACAACCATCGACAGAAGCGCTGCCGGCATAGTTGCCGCAGGCAATATAAAAGCCGAAAACAGCGCTGCAGTTCTTGTTTTGGCAAACAAAGTGGACGGCAACCTTACCACATTGCTTGACTGGAAATCCACTGTCGCATTAGGGGCTGTTCTGGGCGGCGTATGGGGACTTTTGTCACTGTTCAGAAGGAGATAGCTGTTGATGGAGATTCCTTCGAGTGTTACAGAACTGATAAAACATGCCATTGAAGAAGATGTAGGGCACGGGGATATCACAACAAGATTGCTGGTGCCTGAAGATGATGAATCGCGGGCTTTATATATAGCTAAAGGAAATTTTGTGCTTGCCGGATTCCCTTTTGCCAGAGAGGTTTTCAATCTTATTGACAGTACTGTCTTGATTAAAACTTTTTTCAGCGAAGGAGCCAGGGTCCGCAAGGGCGATGTCCTTGCGGAAGTGAGCGGCAAGACAATGGCGCTTCTTGCAGGCGAACGCGTAAGCCTGAACATTCTCCAGAGGCTTTCGGGCATTGCCACTATGACCGGCCATTTTGTCGATGCCGTCAGAGGAACAAAGGCAAAAATTGTCGATACAAGAAAGACAATTCCCTGTCACAGGTTCATGGAAAAGTATGCCGTAAGAATCGGCGGGGGAGTGAACCACAGATTCGGTCTTTTTGACGGCATACTGATTAAGGATAACCACATTGAAGCAGTCGGGGGCATCGCCAAGGCTATATCTCTTGCAAAAGGAGGTCATCACCTGGCCAAGATTGAAGTTGAAGTGGAAAATCTTAAAGAACTTAAAGAGGCTATCGAGGCAGGGGCTGATATAGTGATGCTTGACAACATGACAACAGAGGATATAAACAAGGCGGTCAGAATTGTTTCGGGGAAAGTGAAAATAGAAGCATCGGGGAATATAAATATCAAAAATGTAAAAAAGATAGCTGAAACCGGCGTAGACATGATATCAGTAGGCGCTATAACACATTCTGTAATCGCAGCTGATATAAGTATGAAGATAGTTAGATGAAATAAGTCGTTGTCCTGTCCGAATTCCTTCTATCCATTAAAAAATTTTGTTGATTTTGTGCTCTATATAAATATATCTTTATAATTGTATAATCAAATGATTTATAAGAAGCAATTTTAGAGGAGGTTTATATGAATCTGAAAGAGATAAAAGAGATCGCAAAGCGGAACGGCATAAAGACAGTGAAAATGAAAAAAGATGAGATTATACGTTCAATCCAGAGAGCGGAGGGCAATTTCGACTGTTTTGGCACAGCCGTTTCCGGTGAATGTTCTCAGGTCGACTGCCTGTGGAGATCGGACTGTCTTTCATAAATAGTAAATAGACGGGGGATAAAAACCGTCTGGACGTTTAACCGTAAAATTCTTCCATGGCTTCCTTTATAACGCATTCAGGACAATCCCTGTATTTCGGGGAAAAATGCATGGGCACCAGCCTTTTTACTCCCGCCTTTTTTGCTATTTCACCGCAGGTTTTTGCTGTTAAATGGGATCTTTTGAGAGCCCTGTCCCTGTCTTTTTCGAGAAAGTATGATTCGCAGTAGAGGATATCCGAATCCCTGAGAAATCCGACGGCAATGTTTATATTTTTTTTGCTCATGGCTATGTCTGTCAGATAAGAAATTTTTTGTCCCCTTGTTATCCTGGCAATATCAGAAAGTTCGCTGAGGCGGTAAGATTTTCCCTCTATTCTGAACATCCCGTCATAGTCGGGGTTTCTTCTTAAAACTCTTTTGAATTCGGTCAGCCAGGGACCGACAACAAGGCCCTTTTTTGTCAGAAGATCCTTGTCAATATTTATATGAAATTCTTCTTCAAGAGCATAGGCTAAACATGGGGTGCCGTGATCCAGAACTATCGCCCTGACTTTGAACATCATGTCTTTGAGCAATGTGCCGTCCGATTTTGAGCTTGTGGCTGTTTCTTTTCTGTATTTGTTCTTTGCGCTGAAAACAGAATGTGACAGGCTCCTGCCATTATAAGAGAAGACATTTATTACCGAAGGATATTCACCTGTTAGATTCCAGACATAGCCCCTGAGTTTCCCCTCGACACAGGCCGTGATCTTTGGAGGGCCGTAGATATTCAAAGGGGTGTCTCTCCTCAGCGTTGCCCTGAGAAGTGTATCGAAGCCTATAAAATGATCTATGTGGGTATGGGTGACGAAAACATCGGTCACCTTAAAAATATCCGATGGTTTAAGCCTGTTTATATTGCCGATATCAAAGAGAATTGCGCGTTTTTCTCTTAGTATTCTTATGAAAAGGCAGGGGTCTTCAAAATAGTCATTCAATAGCTTGTGGTGAAAAACCGGTTTCATCAGTAATTATATATTATTGTGATATAATAATCCAAAACATAACCAGGAAAACGGCAACAGAATAACTCTAAAATTTCGTCTGATATCCTGGATGGAGGATATATGCCTGAACTAAGGAAAGACCCTATTGTAGGCAGATGGGTGATCATATCAGTGGAAAGGGGCAAAAGGCCCACAGATTTTGTTTCTCAATCGCAGCGGAAGAAGGGAGGTTTCTGCCCTTTCTGTCCAGGCAATGAGTATACCACGCCTCCGGAAATAATGGCCTTCAGGCCTGTAGGGTCTCAGGCTAATTCCCCTGGGTGGACACTCAGAGTTATGCCGAATAAATTCCCCGCCCTTCAGATATACGGAGAACTCGGCAAGACAGGTGAAGGGATATTCGATAAAATGAACGGCATAGGGGCACATGAGGTTATAGTCGAAGCCCCGGACCACAACCTGTCTTTGTCAACCATGCCCAAAGGTGCGGTTGAGGATGTGTTGTGGGCTTTTTATCTGAGGTTGACCGACCTCAAAAAAGATCAAAGATTCAAGTATGTTTTAATATTCAAAAATGAGGGCGAGGTCGCGGGCGCCTCCCTTGAGCATTCCCATACTCAGATCATTGCTTTGCCCATCGTACCCAAACTCGTAAAAGAAGAGCTTGACGCGGCAAGACAGCATTATGAATTCAAGGAAAGGTGCATTTTCTGCGATGTGATCAATCAGGAGATTGACGATGGCAAGAGGGTTATTTACGAGAATTCAAGATATCTGGCAATCGCTCCGTTTGCCCCGCGGACCCCTTTCGAAACATGGATACTGCCTAAAAAACACGAATCCATGTATGCCCCGCAGGAAAAAAGTTTTTCAGATCTGGGAGAGATGCTCCAGAGAATACTCAGGCAGATGGACAGGATCCTTGATGCCCCTCCGTATAATTTCGTCCTGCATACATCTCCTTTTTACGATGAAATAAATGAATATTATCACTGGCATATAGAGCTCATGCCGAAACTCACCAAGATCGCAGGCTTTGAAGAAGGTTCGGGATTCTATATCAACCCGACCCCGCCTGAGGAGTCAGCCAAATTCATGCGCGAGGCAAAGATATGAATATGGGAATAAATGCTGAATTCAAAATTTTAAATACTGATGATACAAATGTTTCGAATTCCGAACTATTTTGAGATCTTGGAATCTATGCTTTTGAGTCTTTTCAGATTCCGGTTGCCAGGAGCCGGCAATTCACCTGTTGCAGAATTAAGAACCTTTTGTCCATTGGATTTAAAAAGAGGCGGCACAGGATGAGAATACTTATTGCAACTCCGGAGGCGGTTCCTTATGTAAAGACAGGCGGTCTTGCCGACGTTACTGGAGCGCTCCTTAAGGAATTTCACAAAAAGAATGAAAAGGTCTCTTTAATATTGCCTTTATACTCAAGTATTAAGGAGAATTTCAAATTATACAAAACGGACAAGTCGGTAAAGATTACCATGGGCGGCATAACTGAAGTCGGGGATATATGGGTTTCTGATAATTCGCAGGAACCCGTGGCTTATTTCATAGATTGCGATGAGTTGTACGGCAGGCCGGAACTCTATGGGACTTCTTATGGCGATTATCCTGATAACGCTATTAGATTCATATTCTTTTCAAAGGCTGTTGTTGAGGCATGCGTTGCGATGAACATAAGACCTGATGTGATACACTGCAACGACTGGCAGACCGCCATGATCCCCCTCTATCTGAAAACCGTTTACGGGGATAAAAATAATTTTACGAATACCGCTACAGTATACACTATTCATAACCTCGGTTATCAGGGCGTTTTTGATGCTTCTGATATGAAATATACAGACCTCGGATGGGATTATTTCACGCCGGAAAGGCTTGAATTTTACGGCAGACTGAATTTCATGAAGGCCGGCATTCTCTATTCCGATCTGATAACTACGGTCAGCAGGACTTATTCAAGGGAAATACTTGAGCCTGAAAACGGATTCGGCCTGGACGGGGTTTTGAGAAAAAGACAGGATGATCTGTACGGGATAATCAACGGATTGAATTACAATGAATGGGATCCTCTGAATGATGCTCTTATCCCCTCGAATTACGGTCCTGAGGACATGAGAGGCAAGATAAAATGCAAAAGGCGTTTGCTGGAAACTGCCGGCATTCAGGATATGAAAGCGCCTCTATGCGGAGTTATAACCAGGCTTACTTCGCAAAAAGGCATTGATCTGATTTACAACTCCATCCAGGAATTGATGTCAATGGGAGTAAATCTTGTCATACTCGGAAAGGGAGATTATTATTATCAGAATCTCATTACTGATATGTCCGAAAAATATAGCGGAAGGATCTTTGTTAAAATCGGATTTGATGAATCCCTGGCTCATCTTATATATGCCGGAAGTGATTTTTTTATCATGCCGTCGAAGTATGAACCATGCGGTCTCGGCCAGCTTGTAGCGATGAAATACGGCGCTATTCCTATAGTCAGGAATACCGGCGGTCTCGCCGACACAGTGCAGGATTATAACCATATTTTTTCGAAGGGGACAGGATTCCTGTTTTCTGATTTCACCCCTGCGGCAATGCAGGATGCGGTAAAAAGGGCGATTTGTGTCTTTACGGACAAAAAGAGGATGAAAAAGATGACACTCGATGCGATGAATGAAGATTTCTCATGGATCAGGTCTGCCGAGAAATACCTGGAAATTTACAGAAAGGCTTTAGAAAAGATCAGAAGATGAGCCTTAGACTGAAACTGCTTTTCATGCTTTCAACATTCCTGGTGGTTATATTAATCTTCGCTGCCGGAACTTTATTAATTTTTCAAAAGATGAGCGACAGCATGGGCGCGCTTTATAGCGCAAGTGAGGAACACAGACTCGTTGAGGAACTCGAAAAGAATTTTTCAGATTTCATAAAGGTGACAAGAAACTGGGGTTTCACAGGTGACGTGGATTTTAAAAAACAGTATCATATTCGGCTCGCAAGTGTATACAAAAGTTTCGGCGACATAAGCGCCGTCCTCAAGGACAAGGAAGATCTTGATGTAATAGGGAGCGAATTTCAGCAGATTCTCGGATATTCAAAGGTTGTCATAGAGAACAGATATCCTGTAGGCGACCCCCAGACACTTGATTACCTGCAGCGGATAGATGTCAAAGGTAAAGAAATTCTTGACAGGATAACTGCTTTGCACGGTCATTATGTAAATGTGGTTATGAATGTCGCGGGTACGGGCGAAGAGATGAAAAGAAATATGATATATTATCTCCTTCTTTTGATAGTTTTCAGCTCTATTATGTCCGTGTTTCTCATAATAAGCATAAGAAGGACAATTGCAGACCCTTTCAATGAACTTCTGAAGGCAACAGAGAGAATAAGCATGGGCGAACTGTCATACAGGATAAAAATGGGACGCAAAGACGAATTCGGAATAGTTGCAGACAGGTTTGACAATATGGTGTCGGAACTGGAAACCTCTACACTCAAGATCAACCGCAAGCTCGATGAGACCGAACTGTTCCTTGATGTTGCAAGAATTGCCGGCTCAACACCTGAGTTGAGAGAGGCGCTTTTTCTGATAACTGATAAAATTGCCAAAAAGCTGAACTATGACAACTGTGTTATTTATATGTTGAAGCCTGAGATGAAGGTTTTTTGCCTTGACGCTTCCAGCATGGGATCCGACGGTATGAAGGAGAGTTGTCTTTCTGTTGAAGCCGGTGTCGCCAAAGAGGTCGTCAGCAGTTTGAGTTCTGTAATGATTGAAAGCACAGGAAGTTTTGAGGGAGATGATCTGAAACTGATAGACGATTATACCTCTGTTCTGACAGTTCCGATAATACGCGATAATGCCGTTTCCGGCTTATTGGTTGTCAGGAATAAATCACAGCACGTTTTTTCTGATGACGAGATCAACATCCTTAAGATACTCGCTCACACTATAGGTTCCGCAGTAAGAAACACGGAGCTTTTTCTGTCTACCAAGAAGCAGCTCCAGAAACTTACAGTGCTGTATGAACTGAGCAAGGCCGTGACTTCAATACTGGACCTCGACGAATTATTAAAAAGAATCGCTGAAGAGATTTCAAGGCTGCTTTCTTCCAAAGGCTGCATAATAAGACTTCTTGAGAACAACAGGCTTAAGATTAAATCTTATTTCGGGATCCAGAAAGGGGTGGAAGACGAGATGGAACTGCGGTTGGGAGAAGGGATAGCAGGATGGGTGGCTGAAAAAGGCACTCCGTTACTGGTTGAAGATGTTTCAAGGATGCCTGCTAATTTGAGGGTTCCGGTAATAGATGTTAAATCCGTCATATGTGTTCCTTTGAAAGTTGGAACAGAGGTTATAGGGACTCTCGGACTTTACGACAAATATGATATTGACGGCGCTCTTGTGCCGTATTCAGTTGATGATTTGAATACTGCTGAAGGTTTTGCTTCCATATTTGCTATTGCGATAGAGAAATCAAAGGCATTCGAAAACGAGGTTATCAGGGAAAAGAAGGCAAGCGAAGAGAGGAAAAGACTGAACATACTTTTCGACAGTGTGCAGGGCGGAATTATCACGCTCGACAGAGATTACAATATAACTTCAGCTAATAAATATGTTGAAGACTGGGTCAGCATGTCGGGTGAACAACTGATAGGTCAGAACGCCCTGGATATCTTTCACGATAAAATCGGAATTTGCCCCCATTGTGCGGCCAGGGCAACTTTCGATACAGGCGAAATCAATGCGATAATGCAGTCAAGAGGAGTAAATTATGCCGAACTGACCGCTTATC
The DNA here is from genome assembly GCA_040753635.1 of Nitrospirota bacterium. Lineage (GTDB taxonomy): Bacteria > Nitrospirota > Thermodesulfovibrionia > Thermodesulfovibrionales > UBA6898 > JBFMDL01. The sequence continues at coordinate 37,354 of JBFMDL010000014.1, forward strand.
CAATTAAAAGCCCTGCAGGCGAGATTCTGGAAAGTGTTGTTTTTATTATGGATATAACCGAGCGTGTGCTGTATCAGGAAGAGACACTCAGTCTCTACAGGGAGGTGATACAGACAAAGGAGTATCTGGAGAGCATCATAAACAATTCCGCCGATGCCATCGTGATCAGTGACACAGAGGGAATAATAACCTCCTGGAACAAAAGCGCTGAAAGAATATTCGGTTTCAGCGAAAGCGAGGCTATAGGTAAATTTTTGCCTTTTGTGCCGGATTTCCTGTTGGAGAAGGAAAAGCAGAACATTGAGGAGCTGAAGAAAGGAGGGGTGCTTAAGGATATCGAAACTCTAAGGAAGAGAAAAGACGGAACGATCATTGAGGTGAGTCTCACGCTGTCCCCGATCAAAGACGCTGCCGGTGAAGTCATAGGTATAAGCGGTATTTCGAGAGATATATCAGAAAAGAAGGCGGTAGAAAAAGAATTGGTCAGAAGAAACCAGGAACTGTCCAGACTGTTTTTCATTAGCTCCGCAATGAGAAGCACACTTGAACTTGACAGACTGCTCAGGATGGTTCTTACCGCCGTAACAATGAGCGACGGCATGGGGTTCAACAGGGCGATACTGTTTCTGGTCGATGAAGATAAGAATGTACTGAAGGGCGCAATGGGCGTCGGACCCGCAAGCCCTGAAGAGGCCTGGAAGATATGGGACGACCTCTCGCTGAAACAACAGACGCTCGACAATATAATGCAGGACATTGCTACAAGTCCTGTGAAAAAGGATTCATTTTTTGATAAGCTTACCCACGGGATAATCATTCCGCTCGAATCGGACACCATATTGACAAGAGCGGTAAAGGAAAAAAAGACCTTTAATATCATGGACGTAAGGGATGAGGCGCTCTCCGACGCTATCCTCATACAGCAGCTCGGCACACAGGCATACGCCGCAGTGCCTATGATCTCAAGGGACAAGGTCATCGGCCTTATATGGGTTGATAATTATTTCAACAGAAAGCCGATTACAGAGGAAGACATGAAGTTCCTGACAAGTTTCTCAAATCAGGTTGCATCCGCAATTGAAAACGCCAGACTGTTCGAGCAGGTCAACATGGCCGAACAACAGCTTGAGAATATATTCGAATCGATGTCTGATATGGTTTATTTCAACAGCAGCGAATATGTTATAAAAAGCATAAACAAGGCGGTGAGCAAGAAACTGGGATTGTCTCCTTCAGAAATAATAGGCAAGAAATGCTATGAGGTCTTTCACGGCATGAACGAACCTTTTAAAAAATGTCCGCACCATAAGACGGTGGTGACAAAGAAGGCATATATTGAAGAATTGGAGGATCCGCATCTGGGCGGGACATTCCTGACTTCAAGCTCCCCGATTTTTGATTCGGCCGGTGAATTTATAGGTTCTGTGCATGTTGTGAGGGATGTCACCGAACTGAAGAATCTGAGGGAGAAACTGGTTTCGGCTGAAAAGATGGCCGCCCTTGGAGAAGTAGCAGCGAAAGTGGCGCATGAGATAAGGAATCCCCTCGTATCTGTCGGAGGTTTTGCAACAAGACTTGAGAAGAAACTGGACGGGAATTTGAAAGAGTATGCCGGGATAATCGTGAAGGAAGTCGAAAGGCTTGAGGAGATTCTAAAAGAGATACTGGGCTTTGTCAAGGAAGTCAGGCTTGCAAAAGAAAAAGTGGACATTAACAGTCTTGTTGATGAAGTTACTACATTAATGAAATCAGATATTGAGGACAGGGGCATAGCCCTTGTAAAGGACTTCAGCAAATTGGCGGAAGTTTTTATTGACCCCAACCGTGTCAAGGAGGCTATTGTTAATATACTTTCCAATGCAATACAATCAATAACAGGGAGCGGATCAATACATATAAAGACATATGCAAAAGAGGAATATGCTGTTGTGGAGATAGCCGATACAGGGAGGGGCATCTCCGAAAGCGATATATCTTTTATATTCGACCCTTTTTTTACAACGAAATCCGCCGGCACAGGGCTGGGGCTGGCGATCACAAACAAGATAATACAGGAACACAATGGCAGGATAGAAGTTGAAAGCAAGATTGACAGGGGAAGCATTTTCAGGGTTTATATACCAATAAAGGAGGAATAAGGATGAAGATACTCATTGTCGATGATGACCAGAACATTCTCAGGTTATATAAAGAGGAACTTGAGGAAGAGGGATACAATGTCGTTACAGCATCGAACGGGCAGGAAGCAATGGACATGTTTGAAAAAGAAGACCCCGACCTTGTAACCCTTGATATACTTTTGCCGGACATTGACGGTATAAAACTCCTGAGACAGATCAAGGAAAAAAAACCGAGACTGCCGGTTATCATGTCAACAGCTTACGATTACAGGGATGATTTTGCTGTCTGGGCATCTGAAGCATATATTGTCAAATCAGCTGATCTGACGGAACTCAAGTCAACTATAAAAAAGTTGTCCGAAAAGGAATAATGGGGCTTATACTCAAATCCTTAATGCCTGCGTACGGCGGTTATACAATAGCGAGAGATGAAAAGGTTATTTTTATTAAAGGCGCGATCCCCGGTGAGGTTGTGGAAGTCGATATAGAAGAGAAGAAAAGGGATTATTCCATCGCATATGTCAGGAACGTAATTGAACCCTCTGAATACCGCAGTGATCCCTTATGCCGGGTGTTCGGTATCTGCGGCGGCTGTCAGCTTCAGTTTATAAATTACGAGAGGCAGCTTACCATGAAGGATGAAATACTGATTGATTCAATTTCAAGGCTGGGCGGAATAGAGATCGACCTGAGCCCGGCAATTTCAGGTGAACAATGGAATTACAGGCACAGGGCGCAGTTTAAGATTTCACGTAATGGCGATATCGGTTTTTTCAAGGAATCCTCCAGAGATGTTGTTACTTTTGAAAGTTGTCCTTTGCTCAATGAGGAGATAAATACCCTGCTTCTGAGAATAAAAGGGCAGGATATTGTCCGGAATCTGAGCGAAATGCATATATCTGCGGGTGATATACCTGTCGCTCTGTTAAAGGGCAAGGATTATGACATGACATTGCTGGATAAATTCATCGATTCAGGTCTGTCCGGGATGGCATATAATGATGCTATCGTTTATGGAGGCGCATATACCGAATTTGATTTAAACGGTCTGAAATACACTGTTTCCCCATGGACATTTTTCCAGGCGCACTGGGGGCTTAACAGGAAGGTTGTTGATTTTGTTATGAGTCAAATAATGCCTTTGAGCGGAAAGCGCATACTCGATCTGTATGCAGGCGCCGGAAACTTTTCCGTCCCGATGGCAGTGCATGCGGGAGAAGTAGTCGCGGTCGAAGAGAATCCATATGCCGTAGATGACGGCAACAGGAACCTCGAAGTGAATGATATCAGGAACTGCAGGTTTATAAAATCCTCATCGGAGAAATACAGGATCAAGGACAGATTCGATATAATCCTGCTCGACCCTCCGAGGCCGGGTCTCACATCCGAAGTCTCAAAAAAGATTCTGGAAAACCCCGCTGAACAGATTGTTTATATTTCATGTAATCCTGCCACGCTCGCCAGAGACCTGAAAAAATTTAAAGAGAAATATGAGATAAAATCAATCCGGCAGATCGACTTTTTCCCTCAAACCTTTCATATCGAAGCTGTTGCCTTTCTCAGTATCAGATAAGGTCCTTTTGAAAAACACAATCTGCTTTGCCTTATATTTTATTAATCATTAGTAATCCTAATACTTGTCCAGAATAAAACTTTACAGAAGGCGGAATGCCTCGAAAACAGAATAAATCGACATGATTATTAAATGTCGGACCTCGACTTTGTTAAATAAACGTATTAACGATAACCCTGTATTTGTGTTATTTTGTAATTGTTTGTGGATTGATTTCCAGGGTGTCGTTATTCTGTTTCCTCAACATCCCGCCTTCTTATGTATATTTGA
>JBFMDL010000015.1:0-39327 GCA_040753635.1 Nitrospirota bacterium
GTTTTTGTGTCATTCCGAGGAGCCGAAGGCGACGAGGAATCTTAAAACTTATTGGATCATAACGGCTCTTAAGATTTCTCGTTTCACTCGAAATGACAAAAAAGAGACTTTTTCAGCAGCCTGTTAGTTTGCGCCTGCCTCGTTGCACGCTGACAGGTACGCCATGAGAAAAGAAAGAAGGAATCGCAAACCGATACAGACGAAAAGATCTTTTCGCCATACCGGAAAATTTATGGATAGTGTGGGCTGATATGTATTAAACCTAAAGAATATTATTCATAGCGCTCTGAGTGCATATTGGGGTATACTTTTATAAATTCCGCAGTTCATTACCTCATTTAAAGGAGGACATGTAAATGAAAATAGTTTCAGAACGCAGAATCGGCGACAATGTCCTTCGCCTTGTTCAGGGGGACATCACGGAAAGAGATGTTGACGCAATAGTAAATGCCGCAAACTCTTATCTTCAGCACGGAGGCGGCGTTGCAGGAGCGATTGTCAGGAAGGGCGGCGCTATAATCCAGGAAGAAAGCGACAAGATAGGCTTTACGCCTGTCGGCACAGCAGTAATAACGACAGCGGGGAAACTTTCTGCAAGACATGTGATTCATGCAGTCGGGCCGAGGATGGGGGAAGGAGATGAGGACAATAAGCTTAAGAACGCCGTACTGAGCAGCCTTATGTTAGCTTCACAAAAAAAGCTTAAAAGCATCTCTTTCCCTGCGATCAGTTCGGGAATTTTCGGGTTTCCCAAAGACAGGTGCGCCGGAATACTTGTGGGTGAGGCTTCGGGGTTCCTGAAAAAAAATAAGGATTCGAGCATTAAAACAATAGAATTCTGTATTTACGATGACGAGACATTGAGATATTTCAAAAAAGAATTTGACAGCCTGGACTGAAAAGATCATTTGCTCAGGCAGATAAGGGTCTCTGACAAGGTTGGCTGGAAATCCGGTGGGGAATTACATATATCCCGGTCATTTCTAACCGTGTTTATTTGATCCTGCGATATGCGGATCTGATCCTGCTGTAGAGTTCTTCAGGATTAAAGACAGCCCCTCCGGGCCTGCCGTAAAACAGGACATCGGATTTTCCATTAACCGACAAACGAACATCTTCGACCATCTGACCGGCATTCATTTCAACGACTATAAATTTCCTTCCCCTGCCCGCAATGTCAGCAAGTTCTTTTTCCGGGAAAGGGAACAATGTCACCGGACGGAAGAGTCCGACTTTCACACCCTCCCGCCTCAAATCCCTGACCGCTGAAAGCGCTATTCGGGCTGCTATGCCGAATGCAACAACTATAAGCTTTGCATCATTAATATCATAAGTGGCGGACATGACTTCTTTTTTCTTTATGGCATTGTACTTTTTGATAAGTTTTTCGTTCCTTTGTTCCAGTTCCCCTGCTCCCATGAACAATGTACGTATAATTCTGGGTTGCCGTCCCTTGCATCCGTCGAGGATCCAGTCTTTTTCGGGAAGGCACGGCATCGAGTATTTTGTCGGATGAAAAGGCTCCATCATCTGGCCTACAACCCCGTCGCCGAGTATTATGACAGGCGTCCGGTATTCATCGGCCTTGTCAAATGCACGCATTGTAAGGTCCCACATCTCCTGCAGGTTGAAAGGAGAATATACAATGCACCTGTAATCGCCGTGTCCCCCGCCCTTGACCGCCTGAAAATAATCACCCTGGCTGCCTGTTATATTCCCGAGACCGGGCCCGCCTCTCTGAATATTCACGATAACCGCAGGCAGTTCAGCTCCTGCAAGAAAGGAAATTGCCTCCTGCTTGAGGCTTATTCCGGGACTGCTTGAAGAGGTCATCGCCCTGACGCCGGCGGCCGAGGCTCCATAGACCATATTTATTGATGCAATCTCGCTTTCTGCCTGTATAAAGATCCCCTTGACCTCGGGCATCCTCATGGACATGTATTCGGGTATCTCATTTTGAGGCGTGATAGGATATCCTGCATAAAAACGGCATCCCGCCTGTATCGCAGCTTCAGCCAACGCCTCATTACCCTTCATTAATAATAATTTTTTGTTGGACATTACAGTATATTAAAAATAATCATATTCTAAAAAAATATCAAAATATCCTGCGAATCATTATAACACAGCATCGGTCTTTATAATTTTACTTTAACCCTTAAATCCGTCAAATCATACTACATAAAAGGACTTCAGAGATGCCGGTCTTGTATGTTTACATTATAGTTGTAAACATACTTGTCCAAAATAAGACTTTACAGAAGGCGGAATGCCTCGAAAACAGAATAAATCGACATGATTATTAAATGTCAGACCCCGACTTTGTTAAATAAACGTATTAACGATAACTCTGTATTTGTGTTATTTTGTAATTGTTTGTGGATTGATTTTCAGGGTGTCGTTATTCTGTTTCCTCAACATCCCGCCTTCTTATCCATATTTGAAATTATTTTGGACGGCAATGAGTTGTAAAAAAAGTTCTGCATCCGCCGGGCGAGAAAATATCTGGCTCGGGATGATTGAAGACCGGGGGCCCGTCTTTTTGACGATTTTTATTTTTCTCTGATATAATCGATAATCTTTTTCAGGGAGATTCCCAATGTATTTTCAGGAACTTATTTTATCGCTTCATAACTTCTGGGCAAAAAAAGGGTGCGTCCTGCTCCAGCCGTATGATATCGAGGTCGGAGCCGGCACTTTTCATCCTGCAACATTTTTCAGGGTTCTCGGACCGGAACCATGGAAAACTGCCTATGTCGAACCATCGAGAAGGCCTACCGACGGAAGATACGGAGAAAATCCCAACAGACTGCAGCATTACTATCAATATCAGGTAATTATAAAGCCTTCGCCTTCAGAAAGCCAGGATATCTACCTTGAAAGCCTTTCCATGCTCGGGATAGACCCGACAAAGCATGATATACGATTTGTTGAAGACGACTGGGAATCGCCCACACTCGGAGCGTGGGGGCTTGGCTGGGAAGTATGGCTTGATGGTATGGAGATCACACAGTTCACGTATTTCCAGCAGGTAGGGGGGATAGACCTGAAACCTGTCTCGCTCGAGATAACATACGGCCTTGAAAGAATAGCTATGTATCTGCAGGGCGTCGACAACATATATCAGTTGAAGTGGAACAAGGATCTGCTGTACCGTGACATCCACCACATGAGTGAAGTGGAAGGTTCTAAATATAACTTCGACTATTCCGATGCAGAACTCCTGTCCAGACATTTTGACGACTGTGAAAAGGAATCCGTCAGAATGAATAAAATGGGGCTTGTCATCCCTTCTTATGAGTTTTGCCTGAAATGCTCACATCTGTTTAATCTCCTTGATGCCAGGGGAGCCATCTCCGTAACCGAGCGGACAAAATACATCGCAAGGGTCAGGAACCTGGCAAAGTTGTGTGCAGAGGCATATTACAGGCAGAGAGAAGAGATGGAATTTCCCCTCCTGAGGACCGGTCATGCCAGATAAAAAGTCCATGGGCAGGCAACGTTCGGCATCGGGCAGGGGATCAGACAATAAAGAGCGAATGAAAGAAACGCCAGCTGCCGACAAATTATCGGGCTTAAATCATGACTCATCTATTCTTCTGGAGATCGGGACCGAGGAAATCCCTGCAAGGTTTCTGGCCGGGGCGATTGCGAATCTGAAGGAAACGGCTGTTAAGGTTTTTGAAGAAAATCGCCTGGGATATGGCGATATCCATACATTCGCAACGCCAAGAAGGCTCGCTTTAATAATCAAAGGCGTTGAGCGATTCCAGAAAGACAGTATTAAAGAGGTTTTCGGCCCTTCAAAAAAGGCTGCATTCGATGATAACGGAAATCCTACAAAAGCGGCAACCGGTTTTGCAAATTCTCTCGGCATCGATGTGTCATCCCTTAAAATAAAGAATAAGGGAAAAGGCGAATATGTAGTTGCAGTAATTGAGGAAAAAGGCGTGGAGGCCGGAGCAGTCCTGGCTGAAGTGTTGAAGAAAATCATCCTTTCGCTGCATTTCCCCAAATCGATGCGGTGGGGGAACACGAGGATCTCTTTTGTCAGGCCGATACACTGGATCCTCGCAATTTTCGGATCAGAGATCGTCAATTTCGAGCTTGACGGCATAAAAAGCAGCAATCTGACCAGGGGTCACAGATTCCTGTCTCCGGCGGCTTTCCAGATAAAAGACATTTCTTCATACAAGAGTCTCCTTGAAAACAATTTTGTGCTCGTTGACCAGGAGAAAAGAAAAAGCCTTACACGGAAAGCTATTGCCGGCCTGTTTGATAATTCCGAAAATCAGCCATTGTTGGATGAAGATCTCCTGGATACGGTTAACTTCATTGTGGAATTCCCTGTGCCGGTACTATGCAGTTTTGATAAGGATTATCTGAAACTTCCCAAAGAACTTCTCATAACCGTGATGAAAGACCATCAGAAATATTTTGCTGTACAGGACATCAACGGCAATCTGGCAAACACCTTTGTTGTTGTGAGCAACACAAAGCAGGAGAATGCGGAAAACGTAAGGACCGGGGCTGAACGTGTAATAAAGGCGCGTTTTGACGATGCAAAATTTTATTATCATGAGGACATGAACAAGAAACTTTCCGACAGGGTAGAAAGCCTGAAGCTGGTGACATTTCACGATGAACTTGGAAGCCTTTTCGACAAAACCGGGCGGGTAATTGCCATAGCGTCTTCATTATCGAGAAAACTTATGCCCTCTGTTCTGGATAAGGTGACAAGGGCTGCGCTACTGTCAAAAACAGACCTGATTACAGGGGTTGTCAGAGAATTTCCCGAACTTCAGGGGATAATAGGGAAATATTACGCCTATCACGACAATGAAGACAGTGATGTGGCTGATGCGCTTGATGAACAATATCTGCCCCGGAATTTTGGAGACAGGGTACCCTCTTCTGATATCGGGGCAATCCTGAGCCTGTCGGACAAGATAGACAATATCGCTTCATTCTTTTCTATAGGACTTATCCCTACCGGTTCCGAAGACCCTTTTGCGCTGAGGAGACAGGCTATGGGCATTGTATCCATTCTCTTCGAAAAAGGCTATACATTAACGCTCAGGGAAATATTAGAAACAGCAATTGCGAATCTCCCGGCGGTCAAATCTTCTGAAGACATATTGGAAATCATCATAAGTTTTCTGGAGCAGAGGATCGAATTTGTTCTTTCATCCAGAGGTTATTCACCGGATATTATAAAGTCCGTGCTTTCGCTGTCGACTGTTTATCCGTTAAGAACTGTCGCTGCGCGTATTGAAGCGTTAACAAAATTCAGGGAAGAGAATGTCTTCACTGAATTTCTTCTTGCGATAAAGAGGGTGAACAATATAGTCCCAAAAACTATCCAGCCTCCGGTAAATGCAGAGCTCTTTATGCAGGATGAAGAAAAAATATTATACGACGTTTTAATAAGGATAAGAGATAAGATCAGGCCGATTATTGGCGAAGAGAAGTTTTTCGAAGGTCTCAAGATCTTTTCTGAGATAACATCACCGATAAACAACTTTTTTGACCGGGTGCTTGTAATGGACAAGGAGGAAGAGATAAAGACCAACAGACTTGCACTGCTGAAGGAAGTCTGGTCGGACATATCAGTTTTTGCCGATTTTTCGAAAATCCTCCAGGATTAACCCCAAAAATATTGACAATTTTCACGTATTTCATTTATTTTATCTAATCTCTAAATTTTATAAGGAAAGGCAAGAATCTGATAATGAAGACTCGGTTTGCAAAAAAAGGCGATATTGATCGCAAGTGGTATGTTATCGATGCCAGGGACATAGTGCTGGGAAGGCTTGCAACAAAAGTTGCGACATATCTCAGGGGAAAAAACAAACCTGTGTTTACTCCCAATGTGGATACCGGAGATTTTGTAATCGTTGTAAATGCCGACAAGATCAGGCTGACAGGCAATAAATTAACCGACAAGGTTTATTACCATCATTCGGGTTATATTGGCGGGATAAAGGCTCAGACCGCCAAAGAATTGCTCGATAAAAAACCCGAAAAAATAATAGAAAAGGCTGTCTGGGGCATGCTTCCCAAGAACAGACTCGGCAGGGTCATGATAAAAAAATTAAAAGTATACAAGGGGGCGGAACATCCTCATAAAGCCCAGTCCCCTGAAATTTTACAATAAAGGAGTTTAGATGGCTGAAATCAAATACAATGCAGTTGGACGGAGAAAGTCTTCAATCGCCAGAGTAAATATCGCTCCGGGCACGGGGAAGATAGTCGTAAACAACAAGCCTGTGGATACATACTTCCCCCGGGAAACCCTCCGTATGATAATCAGGCAGCCTATTGAACTGGTAGGTGCGACCGGAAAGCATGATATATCCGTTAAAGTCGACGGCGGAGGTCTCACCGGACAGGCAGGCGCAATCAGACACGGCATTTCCAGGGCCCTTACAAAAATGGACAGCGATCTCCGAACCAAACTCAAAAAAGAAGGGTTTCTTACAAGGGATCCGAGAGAAAAAGAGAGAAAGAAATACGGTCTCAAAGGCGCAAGGAAACGCTTCCAGTTCTCGAAGAGATGATTTATATTTAAGAGCAGAAGCTCTGATAAAAACCTGGTAAAGGGCTCGTTCTTAAAACGGGCCTTTACTTTTTTATAAGGAATTCATGAAAAAAAGCGCAAAAAAATCCGGGGCACTTAAGGTTGCGATATGCGGCGGCAGCGGATATACCGGAGTCGAACTTTTACGTATACTTTCACGCCATCCGCATATAGAGATAGCCTCCGTAACTTCGGAAAAATCTGCGGGGAAGAAAGTGGCCGGGGTATTTCCGCACCTTTTCAAATGTAAGGATATTACTTATGAACCGTTAAACAAGGGAAAACTGCTCGACAAAGCCGACCTGTTTTTTCTTGCTCTGCCCCACGGCGCATCCCAGGAAGCTGTAAATTTTTTTTTCAGCAACGGCAAACCTGTAATAGACCTGTCTGCTGACTACCGGCTTGCTAATCCCGTGGTGTATGAAGAATGGTACGGGTTGCCGCACAACTATGTAACGACCTTGAAAAAAGCCGTATATGGCCTGCCGGAAATATACAGGGACAAGATTAAAAATACTGATCTGGTCGCAAATCCCGGATGTTATCCGACCGGTGCAATACTCGGACTGATGCCGGCGATCAAGAACAGGCTCATTGACATTACATCCATTGTTATTGATTCGAAGTCAGGGACAAGCGGCGCCGGAAGAAAGGCCGACCTCGCTGTTTCATTCTGCGAAGTAAACGAAGGGTTCAAGGCATACAGCATAGGCACGCACAGACATACCCCTGAGATCGAACAGGAGCTTTCTAATTTGGCGGACAGCGAGATTAAAGTCAATTTCACTCCCCATCTTTTGCCTGTCGACAGAGGCATCCTGACAGTCGTTTATGCAAAACTGTCAAAGGAGACCGACACAAAATCAGTGCTGAATCAGTACAGAAAGACTTATAAAGATGAACCCTTTATAAGAGTGCTCGATGAAGGCATGTTCCCGAACATAAAAAACGTCCGGGGCACGAACTACTGCGAGATAGGGATAAAGGCGGTTCACCGAACCGGCTCCCTGATCATCATTACCGCAATCGACAATCTTGTTAAGGGCGCATCCGGACAGGCTGTTCATAACATGAATTTAATGATGGGATTTGCCGAAACATCAGGGCTCGATGAAATTGCGTTGTTTCCTTAAAACAAAAACCGGGATGCTATTTAAACCCCGCAGATGTTATAATTCGCAATGAAGAATTTGTTTATATTATTGATATTGGGCATCTTTATATTCAGTCAGGATAGCGCCTTTGCAGATCCATCCGAAGTTAAAAAAGATTGCAAACTCTGTCACATCTCCCACAGGATGGGAGAAAAAATACTTTTGAAAAAACCGGTTGAACAGCTGTGCATCGAATGTCATTCCGATAAAAAGGGGCCTCATGAACATGCTGTAGATGTCAAGCCTCCTTTTGATATCCCCAAGGATTTTCCACTCAATGAGAAGGGTTTTCTCACATGCGTAACCTGCCATGCCCCTCACGGCGAAGGGAATTTTAAAGGCATGTTGCGTGTTGAGCCGAATAACCTCTGTACGCATTGCCATAAGAGATGATTTTTTGTTTTATATGAAATCACATCCGTCCACCAAAATTCCGAAGGGTTTTGTTTTTTCTGCCGCTGAAGCCGCCGTCAAAAAACCGGGCAGGAATGACGTTGCGCTTATATTATCAGATGTAGTGGCGAACATGGCAGGCACATTCACAACCAACTCAGTAAAAGCCGCTCCGGTAAGGATCTGCATGAAGAAAATAAAGTCGGGGAAAGGACAGGTGATCTTTGTCAACAGCGGTAACGCTAATGCATGCACAGGCAAACAGGGTATAAAAGACGCAAATGATATCATTGACGGTGTTTCAAGATCGCTGGGGATAAAATCATCTCTGGTATATATATGCTCGACAGGCGTTATCGGCACGCCTATGCCGATGGAAAGGATTATCCCCTCATTAGACAAACTGGCCGGGAATGTCGGTAAATGCTCTTTAAGCGATGTCGCATCTGCGATAATGACCACAGATACTTTTCCCAAGATACTTCACAGGGAAATATATATCGGCAACATGGCCGGAACCATATCAGGCATATGCAAGGGAGCCGGCATGATAGCGCCGGATATGGCGACCATGCTCTGCTTTATTATTACTGATGTGGCCGTAGAAAGAAATACCATGCTTTCGATGTTAAGGAATTCTGTCAGGAAATCCTTTAACCGCATAACTGTCGACGGCGACATGTCGACTAATGATACGGTTCTCATGATGTCGAACGGAATGCTGGGGAACAGGCCGATCACCGTAAATTCGAAATACTTTAATCATTTCCGGAAGGGTCTTGACGAGATCACATATGGACTTTCCAGACTTGTTGTCAGAGACGGGGAAGGCGCTACCAAAATTGTAGAAGTCTTCGTAAAAGGAGCAAAAAGTGAAACAGACGCCGAAAAGGCAGCTTTTGCCATAGCAAATTCGAATCTTGTAAAAACAGCAATATACGGCAATGATGCAAACTGGGGCAGGATCATGGCAGCGCTCGGTTGCTCGGGCATCAGGTTTGTAGAGGGGAAAACGGACATTCATTTCAATAATATAAAAGTTGTAAGAAACGGAATATCCTGCAATAAAGACGAGGAAGCTGCCGGAGCATTAAGATCGAAGGAGATTAAGATAACAATAGACCTTCATGCCGGCGGCGCATCCGCAAGGGTGCTGACCTGTGACCTGACGGAAGAATATGTCAGGGTAAACGCGGAATACAGAAGTTAGCAGGCTGCTGAAAAACTAAGTTTTTGTGTCATTCCGAGGAGCCAAAGGCGACGAGGAATCTTAAAACTTATTGGATCATAACGGCTCTTAAGATTTCTCGTTTCACTCGAAATGACAAAAAAGAGACTTTTTCAGCAGCCTGTTAGTTCTATATCATCCTGTTCTGTGATATCCTTTAAATGAAATGCCGGAGTTAAGATTAAATCTGATCACAAGGGAATGGGTAATTATAGCGACTGAACGCGCTAAAAGACCCGAGGAGTTCAGACAGAACAGAAACAAGAAAAACCTGCCGGAGTTCCTCGAAGAATGCCCTTTCTGTCCCGGCAATGAACACAGAACACCGGAAGAAATGATGCGTATCACCGATGGTGAATCCTGGAAAATTAGGGTTACGCCAAACAAGTTTCCCGCCCTGTCCCCGGAAATCACGAGAGAAAGAAAGAATGAAGGAATAAGGCACATGGTCACCGGCCACGGGAAACACGAGGTAGTAATCGAATCCCCGCTTCACAATATGTGCATGGCGCTGATGACCGTCGGGGATATCTCGACTATTGTCAGGACTTACAGAACAAGATTTGATGAAATATACAGGGACCCGGGGATCGAACATGTGATTATATTTAAAAATCATGGAGAAGCTGCCGGCACGTCTCTGGCGCATCCCCATTCACAGATTATCGGAACCCCTGTCACCCCGATTCTTGTAAGAAACAGGATTGAAGAGGGTATAAGATATTTTGACAATACGGGAGAATGCCTGATCTGCGCCACATTAAAAGATGAGTTGTCCGATGGCAGAAGGATTATACTGGATACGGCTCATTTTGTAACCTTCATACCCTATGCCGCTCTTTCACCTTTTCATATATGGATATTCCCGAAGCGCCACTGCGCCACATTCAGCACAATCACTGAAGAAGAGATAAACGATTTTTCATTCAATCTTAAAACAATATTTTTGAAATTCTATGAAGGACTTGACGACCCGGATTACAATTTTATCATACGCTCCCAGAATCCGAAGGAATGCAACTCTGAATATTTCCACTGGTATCTGAGCATAGTGCCCCGTGTAATACAAACCGCGGGATTTGAGCTCGGTTCGGGTATGTATATCAACACGGCAATCCCCGAAAAAAGCACTGAATTCATGAGAAGTATCATTGTATAGCAGGATATAAATTCCGGTTATTTTGCGATTTCAAACTTGTCAAGAATACTATATAAAGCCCTTACAGCAGGGGAATCATCCGGCAGTTCTATGATTGCCCTGCCCTCAAGGTCATTCTTAAAGACCGCATTGTCCTGAGGCACAAGCCCGGCTGTATCGAGCCCGAGTTCACCGGCGAGTTTCGCGAGTTCTTTGCCTTCCTCTCCTGTAACACGATTAATTATAAGGACATGCTTATCAACTTCGAGGTTGAGTTCTTTCACAAGACCTGCTATACGCTGGGCGGTCTTCACACCCCTTACAGTAGGGTCGCTTATTATTAAAAGCAAATCTACTTTATGGGTGGTTCTCCTGCTCAGATGTTCCATACCTGCTTCATTGTCTATTACGACATATGAATATGTTTCAGAAAGCTTGTCTGTATATTTCCTGATTATGTTATTGGCGGCGCAGTAGCATCCCGGTCCTTCGGGTCTTCCCATTACCATCAGGTCAAACCCTTTTGCCTCTATTATCGACTGCTGAACCTGATAATCGAAAAGCTGTTCCATGGACATGCCGCCCGGCCTCTCTGTCCCGCTTCTTATGGTCTGTAAAGATTCTTCCCTCATGTGTCCTATTGTTGCATGGACATCAACGCCCAACGCCTCATGAAGGCATGAGTTGCTGTCAGCATCTACTGCAAGCACCGGCTTCCTTTTCCTGTTGATAATATACCTGATTGTGAGCGCTGCAATACTTGTCTTGCCGGTCCCGCCCTTGCCTGCCACTGCTATCACATATGCCATGAATTATACCTCTCTTTAACTCCGGACTGTTTTTACTTGCGAGGTCATCAGTAAACTCTCACCATTTGTCATTTCCGCCCAAATCGGGTCTCCCATCGGGAATCTTTTCTCTAAGACGGATTGCGGACAAGCCGCGATGACAAAACAGACGTCTTGATATGGTTTTACTTATGATCTCCTTAGTAGTATAACAAAACAGTCATTGAATTTTTTTGAATAATAGCGGAAAATAAAAAAAGGGGAAATATTACTAATGTTCTCAAAATTGGATAGACATTTTGTCAGAAAATCTCCCCTTGCCCCTCTCGTAGAGTCGAGTCTCCGACTTTGCCAAAGAGGGGTATATTCCTCCCTTTGGCAAAGGGAGGTTGGGAGGGATTTTATTGAAATTATGTACGTTCTATTATGAGAACCTTAATAATGTATAAAAAGGCCCGCTTTTTGAATTTTCGGGGAATGTATGCTCTTCTCTTTGCAACAGCAGTCCTTATTGCTTCATCCCTTATCATGGTTCAGCCGTGTTTGGCCGGGGCAGAAAACGGCATAAATAAATACGTCGGCTCCTCCATATGCGGGACCTGTCACGAGAAAGAATACAACAGCTTTATAAAATACGCGAAAAAGGCAAGATCCTTCGAGAGTATCGAGAGAGTTAAAAAGGGTCTGACTGATGATGAAATAAGAAAGTGCTATGCCTGTCACACTACGGGATACGGGAAAAAGGGCGGCTTTCTTACACCCGAGAAGACACCCCATCTGAAAAATGCAGGCTGCGAGGTCTGCCACGGTCCCGGAGGATTGCATGTAAAGACAAGAGACCGGAGGAATATTAAAAAACGCATGACCATGGAAGATTGTGAAGGCTGCCATATAGCTGAAAGGGTGAAGGCCTTCAGGTATAAGCCACTTATTCATGGAGGAGCGCATTGAAAGTGAGACGGCGTGGTTAAGATGTTGCGATTTATCAGAAAAAGACTGGGAAGAACGATTCTGACCGTCCTTGCCGTCAGTGTAGCGCTGGTCATGGTGTCCGAGATATATCTTCGTGTTTCCAGGGGGACCCTGGATAGAATCGAGATGATGACGGTATTCGGAAAGGAATTAGCCGCATCGACCTATGCAGGCATAAAGCATCCGATGTCGGTCGGAGACGCAGATGCTGTAAAAAAACAATTACTGGATATAAAAGAGAAGATGAAGGGTGGTGAAGTATTTATATCCGATTTTAATCAGGTTATAATTTATGCCACTCATGAGGAAAAGATAAAGACCCGTTTAAGCGACTCTTTCCGCAGTCAGGCCGCCCTTCAAACCCTGAATGAAATCCTGCAGACAGGCGTTGATCCTCAGAAGGCATTTGAAGAAGAAGTCGCCGGGAAAAGATACCTGATAACCATGCACCCTATTTTAAATCATCCGGACTGCTTTCACTGCCACGGCTCTTCGCGGAAGGTGCTGGGAAGCATGGTAATAAAAATGAGCGCTGACCCGGTCTATAGAGAAATCATCGCTAACAGAAACCGGAGTATAGTTATAACTATATTCGGGATAGCAACGATTATTGCGTTAACATATGCAATGCTGACCCGACTGGTAAGCCGCCCTATAGAGAACCTCGCGGAGAAAGCCAAAAAGTTTGCAGAAGGAGACATGTCTGTCTCTGTCGAGGTGAGGACAGAAGACGAGATTGGAGTCCTCGGCAATTCCTTTAATTATATGATAAAGAGCATTAAGGATCAGATAGAATACGCCAACAGCATCAAGGATGCTATCTGCGATCCTCTTTTTATAGTCAACAACAACATGATCATAACTTATATGAATGAGGCATGCGCGCGTCTCACAGGATATGGCAAGGGCGAAGTAGAGGGCAAGATGAGCTGCAGGGATCTCTTCAAAAGCGACATATGTGAAACGACCTGTCCTGTAAAATATTGCTTCGATAAGGAAGAGCCCGTCGAAGGCATAAGGGCAAATATCATAAACAGAGAAGGAATTCAGATACCTATAATGACCAGCGCCAGTCCGCTAAAAGACGCTCATGGTAATCTTATAGGCGCGATAGAGATATGCAAAGATATTACCGAACTGCTGGAGGTGGAGAGGCTAAGATATATTAAAAAGACGGCGGAAAGAGAAGAAGAACAGAGAGTATACCTGGAGGGGAGGAGCAAAAATCTCCTGTCCATATTAACACAGGCATCGGAAGGCAATCTGAATGTAAGGGCCGAGGTCATGGGGAAAAACGATGTAATGGACGAGATTGCGCATCATGCGAATCTCATGCTGGAGAATTTAGCCAAGTTATACGAAAAGATTTCATCATTCAGCAAAGAGCTGGAGATACAGGTGGCCCGGAGAACCATGATGCTGAGGGAAAAGACCCTCCTTCTGGAACGGGCTAACAGGGAGTTGAGGGAGCTGGACAGGCTTAAATCCGCATTTCTGGCCAATATGTCTCATGAACTCCGGACCCCTATGAATTCCATTATCGGCTATACGGAATTATTATTGGACGGCGTTGACGGGCCTGTTAATGAAGAACAGTCAAAAAGCCTTCAGAAAGTTGTCAGCAATGCCAGGCACCTCCTTCAATTAATAAACGACATCCTCGACATGTCAAAGATTGAATCAGGGAAGATTGAACTGGATTTGAAAGAGCTCGATTTAAAAAACATTATAGAGTCGATCGTTACTACTCTTGAACAGTCAATAACAAAAAAGGGGCTTGACCTCAATGTAATATTAAATGAAACATTGCCGAAAATTTATGCTGACGAGGACAAGACCAGGCAGATTTTGATAAACCTCCTGTCAAATGCCATCAAGTTCACCAATAAAGGCGGGATAACCATCAGCGCCAAACCTTCTGAACGTGGTGTAAAACCGGGTGAAAAACCTTTATTTGTGGAGATCTGTGTAGAGGACACGGGCATAGGGATAAAGGAGGAAGATATAGGGAAGCTGTTCGACAAATTCAGCCAGCTGGATATTTCAACAATACGGCAATATGAAGGCACAGGATTGGGGCTCAGCATCGCCAGAGGGCTTGTAGTTCTTCACAAAGGCATAATCTGGGCAACAAGCAGGCATGGAGAAGGGAGCAGATTCTGTTTTACCCTGCCTGTGAAAAGAGAGATACTCGAAAAACCCTCTGAGCCTATATTAGAGCCTTTGATGGCTGAAGGTCTGTCTGAATATTTTAACAAACCGGTCGAGACATTTCTCAGGGAACCTCAATATGCCGGCAAGCCGATAAAATGCTGGGAATATGTGCATTGCGGACAGACCAGTTGCCCTGCGTACGGAAGCGATGAACACCGGTGCTGGTTGATTCTCGGCACTCACTGCAAAGGGACAAAAGTAGCCGCCTATCCTGAAAAGGTGGATTTCTGCAAAGGGTGTGAGATTATTGAAAGGCTGATACTCGAGTCCGAGGAATTCAGGGAACTGGGAATCCCCGGCGCAGAAGAAATCGAATCGTACAAAAAGACCGTGATGGTTATAGATGACAACCCCGAGGCAATTGATATAATAGCTAAATATCTGGGTGAAGATTATCATGTGGTCGGCCTTCTAAGCGGAGAAGGGGCTGCTGAAAAGGCAAAAGAAATTAAGCCAATTGCCATTACTTTGGACATTATGATGCCTGTAAAAGACGGCTGGCAGGTTCTGCAGGAATTAAAGAATACACCAGAAATACAGGACATCCCTGTAATTATTCTCTCAATAGTTGATGACAAAAAACTGGGCTTCAGCTTAGGCGCAGCAGAATATATCGTTAAACCGGTGGAAAAATGGGTCTTGCTGCGAAAACTGAAAAATCTCGAAAAGATTGCAAAGATCCAAAAAATATTAGTGGTAGACAACGAACCCGGCACGATAAAACTGATCGCTGATGTGTTGGGAGAGGTTGGGTATCAGGTAACTACAGCCTATAATAGTGAAGACGCTATCAAGTCGATCAAAAGCTCCTTGCCCAACCTTATAGTCCTGAATCTGACAATGCCTGAAGTAAGCGGGTTCGATGTAATTGAATATATAAAAACAGAGAAGAAAGTGAAAAGCATCCCTCTTATAGTATTGACCCATAAAGATCTGACAGATGAAGAGATCGATGCGCTTAACGGCAGGATTCAGGGGATACTGAATAAAGGCATACTTACGAAGGAAGATCTCCTGAAAGAGTTGAAAAGCACGATTAACAAATGTTATGAAGATAAACCTCCTTCATGAGTAAACCACCGGAGAGACTATGGAAACCAGAACAGGGGAACCCCGGAAAATCCTTGTAGTGGACGATAATCAGGACAGTCGCGAACTGGTTGTCAAAGTGCTTAAAAACAAGGGCTACAGAATTGTCGAAGCCGTTGATGGAGAAGATGCGATGCAGAAGGCGATGACGGAAATGCCCGATCTGATCCTTATGGACATTTCAATACCTAAAATAGACGGCTACGAGGTTACAAGAAGGCTTAAAAGCCAGGAGAGGTTCAAGAGCACCCCTGTAATTGCATTGACCGCACATGCAATGAAGGGTGACATGGAAAAGGCTTTACGCGCCGGATGTGAAGGCTATATTTCAAAGCCGATCGATATACGTGAATTGCCCGAGAAGATAAAACAATATATGAAGAATGAATAAGTATATGCTTTCCATGGAGCTTTATGGATAAGAAGAACAGAATTCTCATAGTTGATGACAATACTGATACGGTCGAGCTTTTAAGGAAAAGGCTTCGATCCGAAGGCTATGAAACAGAAGAAGCCTATGACGGAGAAGAATGTCTCAGGCATGTTGATTCATACAATCCTGATTTGATAGTCCTTGATGTAATGATGCCGAAACTGAACGGTTATGAGGTGTGCGAAAGGCTCAAAACAGACGAGACTACAAGATATATCCCCATACTGATGCTCACTGCCAAGAGCGACATTGCGGACAAGGTAAAGGGACTCGATATCGGCGCGGATGATTACCTGGCAAAGCCGTTTGATTACAAGGAACTCTCAGCGAGGGTAAGATCATTGCTCGGCATTAAGGCAGCGCGTGAAAAGCTCGTTGAAGTTGAAAAAACAGACGCATTGGGACAGATGATGGACGAAGTTGCCCACGAAGTCAGAAACCCTCTTGTTTCGATCGGAGGCTTTGCCCGCAGAGTTCATGCCGATCTCCCCGAAGGCAACCCCAACAGAAAATATCTCGAGATGATTATCGAGGAAGTGGCAAGACTGGAAACCATAGTTAAACAGCTTATAGAGATACAGACGGTTTCGCTGTCTTACTTAGAGCCGACGGATATCAATGAAGTTATTCTTCAGGCTCTCAACATGTTTGAAGATGAACTCGAAGAAAGGGCTGTTGATGTCGAGACGGAATTGACGGCTAACCTGCCAATGGTCAACGCTGACAAAGAACAGCTCAAAAAGGCCATCGCCAACCTGATAAAAAACGCTGTCGAAGCAATGGTCGGTGAAACGAGATTGCTGAAGATTACAAGCCGTATCAGCGAAGGCCGGTTGGATATAAAAATATCCGACAGCGGCAGGGGGATATCAAGGGACAAGCTTAAAAGCATATTCGATCCTCTCTTCACCTCAAAAATATATGGTCCCGGCCTCGGCCTCACTTTTTCCCTGAAAATAATCCAGGCCCACAGGGGGACGATTTCTGTAGAGAGCGAAGAGGGGAAGGGAACTGTTTTTACGATAAGTCTGCCTGTAAAGAAGCTCTGAATTATTACTTCGGCAAGTAACCCGGATTATTCATAGCGAACTCTGTTCCAATGGTTGCTTATGATGCCCGGATACCTCATCAACATAATTAATCGACAGGGCATATTGAGACTGCCCGCCTTTATCTGACGAGATGCTTATCGGGCGCACGTTTCTACGACCTGTTTTCGGGCATTGGAATCCTGTTTTTTAAGGTGTCGCAATTATATTGCTTCGGCATTCGGGCATCCTTCGATATCTTAAATATTTTTTAAGATCTTTGGAAACTTATAACATGAATGTGCGGCAGGATAAAGACACCTCTCTCATGCCCTCTCATTTGCAGATTCAGCCCTTTTTGGGCTTGAGGGTCCTTATTCTGGCAAGATCCTCCTGGTAACCGTAAATATGGGCGCCGGCGCTGTAAGCGTATATAGGCCCACTGTCAAGTCCGGTTTCACTCGCCACAAGTTTTTTCAGCATCTCTATGCCGCCGAGATTGGTGGGGAATCCAGCCCAGAGGTCCCACGAACGGAAATAGCAGCTGACCGTAAGGAGAAGTCTGTCATCGACGGGGATTGCCTTGAAATCAAGAAGCCGCAGACACGGCGGGTCGAGTTTGCCGTCATTGCCGAAGCATATATCGTGGTCATCCGGATCTCCGATCTCGACTATAGCCTGATTGGTGAGCGGAGTTTCCCTGAGGAGGTCCATCACCCTTTCGAGCTGCGTGCCTCCCTTCGGCATCGGATGATGTATCCTGCTCGCATATTTATATGTTTCGTTCTCTGAAAGATTCGGATCCATCAAATAATTCACAAAATAGTCCTCCACGTATTCCATGGTAGTCGGGGCAGGCAATCCCGAACCGGGAGGCATTGTAGGTATCATATCTTCTGCCGGATGTTCAATATACACCGCTATCCCGGGATACTGAAGCCTGTACTGTTCTTTCTCGAATGAGCCTTTCTGTATCTGTTGTATATAAGCATTCTCGAAAATATTATAAATCAGCTGGAACCATGCATCAGATATTGTTTTGGCCTTTAAAAAAAATGGAAACATTATTTTCTCCTTTTGAAAACTTTATCGCAGCATGCAAATCCGATTAACGGCATTGGTGATATTTTTCAGAAATATAATAGTAATCTTTCTTTATTTAGTCAATTTTACCGGTTCAGAAATTTTTGAAATCGAGAAAAAATAACCTGAACTGCGCCAAAATCGTGTATAATATTCAAAATAATAATGGTAACCGAGATCATATTTATCCTGGTTTTTGTATTGTTTAACGGTTTTTTTTCAGCCTCTGAAATCGCTGTCGTCACCTCACGCAAATCCTATATCAAAAACCTGATCGAAAAAGGCAGCCGCCGGGCTGCAAAACTGATGAAACTCCAGTCAGAGCCTGACAGGTTTCTTGCAACAGTCCAGGTGGGCGTGACCGTTATGGGCGCTCTTGCGTCTGCGGTTGGCGGCGCCGCATCGATCAAGACACTTAAGCCGATCATTGCAGGCATCCCTGTTCCTTTCATTTCGGAGTGGGCCGAGCCGATCTCAATAGGCATTATGGTCATGGCCATCTCCTATCTCTCCATCATTATAGGGGAACTGGTGCCGAAATCTATTGCGCTCAGGAATCCTGAAAAGGTCGGCCTTTTTGTTGCAGGCCCTATAACTACAATTTCAAAAATTTCATCTTTCTTTGTGAATATTCTGACCGTCAGCAGCAATTTCTTTCTAAAACCTTTCGGCGCAAAGGCCTTCTCCGAGCGCTCATTCATCAGCGAGGAAGAGATCAAGCTGTTGATCGAAGAGGGCAAAGACAGGGGAATATTCGAGCCTACCGAGCAGGAATTAATCCACAGCGTTTTCAGATTCACCGATATATCCGCCAAAGGCGTCATGGTCCCCATCACTGAAATGGTCGCCTTCAAAATCAATGAATCACCCGATGTTGTCATCAAGACAATATCAGAGGAGCACTTCTCAAGATATCCCGTCTACGGCAAGGACAAATCCGATATTAAGGGCATACTTTACAGTAAGGATGTTTTCAATGAACTTGCGTATAAAAGGGAACTTATAATATCGAAGCTCATCCATTACGCTCTGTTTGTACCTGAAAGCATGAAGATAAGCACCCTCATGAGAGAGATGCAGAAAAAAAGACAGCATATGGCGATAGTTGTCGACGAATACGGTTCTGTGGCGGGCATTGTAACAATCGAGGATCTCCTCGAGGAAATTGTAGGGGAAATACGTGATGAGTATGACACGGAAAGTCCGGTCCAGATTTTAAGAGACGGTGTTATGCTCGTAGACGCCTCTCTGGCAATCAGGGATCTCAATGAAGATTATAATCTCAATATTCCTGAGTCAAATGAATATGATACACTCGGCGGGTTTCTTCTTTCCTCTCTGCAGAGAGTCCCTTCCGTCGGTGACAGTTATAATACCGACACACAAAATTTCACTATTATAAGCATGAAGGGACGCCGTATTCTGAAGGTAAAGGCGGAACCGCTGATCACCGCAGATGAGCCGGAAGAGCCGTAACCTTACCTGTCAAGCACGTTTCTCATAAGTTGCACTATGTTCATCGGGGTATACGGCTTTGCAAGGATTGCGCTCATTTCTTCCAGGATTTTCGGATCCTGCTCTGCAAGACTGTATCCTGTAACGAGTATGAATTTAATACCCGGATTTATTGTCTTCAATTCTCTAAAGAGGTCTACCCCTCCCCTGACAGGCATCATCATATCCGAAATCACCAGATCTATCTTATGCCCTCCGGAACTGTATGTGCTAAGAGCCTCATCCCCGTCTTTTACAGCAAGCACATTATAACCAAATGACTTCAGCACAGAGGTGATGAGTTCCCTGAGAACATCTTCGTCTTCGGCGAACAGAACAGTCTCGTTCCCGTAAATTTTTCTGTCATCCTTTTCCGGAATTTTTTCGAAAAACTGCGACTCAACATCACGCCTTTTCGGAAAGGAAGCCGGCAGGTATATCTTGAAGGTTGTTCCCATATTCTTCTGACTGAATACCCTGATGAACCCTTTATGTCCGTTTACAACGGAATGAACAATCGCAAGGCCGAGTCCTGTGCCCTTGCCCATCTCCTTGGTTGTGAAAAAAGGATCGAATATCCTGTCCATGTCGTCCTCATTTATACCAAAGCCCGTGTCCGAAACAGAAAGGCAGACATATTGATTGCCGGTTCCTTCTGCTACCGCCTTTATAGAATCATCTTCCATAAAGCACTTTTCTGTCCCGACAGTCAGCACCCCTTTGCCCTTCATTGCATCCCGTGCATTAAGGGTAAGGTTCATCAACACCTGCGTAAACTGTCCCTTATCACATTCTATCGGCGGCACATCTTCGCCGAGATCGAGTTTTATCTCTATGGTTTCCTCTACAATACGGTTCAGAAAATGCATGGTTTCTCTAATAAAGAAGTTCAGGTCGATTATATCGAATCGCATCGGCATCTTTCTCCCGAAAATAAGAAGCTGTTTCACAAGATCAGCCCCTCTCTGGGACAAAGTGATTATTGATTGCAACCTGTGATATGCAACTGAGCCCTCCGGGATTTCCCTCATGGATAATTCTGAATAACCCATGATACCGGTCAGAATATTATTGAAATCATGCGCTATTCCGCCTGCGAGCCTTCCGATTGCTTCGGTCTTCTGGGTTTCAAAGAGAAGACGCTGAAGCTTCTTTTCCTCGGCTTCAGCCCTTTCCTTCGCCTTTCGGTCAGACCATATTTCAAGCACTCTTGCAACCCTTGCAGGAAGTCCGGAGATGTTTTTTTTAATAATATAATCGTATGCGCCGAGCCTGAGACTGTCAACGGCTTTAAGCTCGTTTCCCTCCCCTGTTATGAGAATCACGGGAACGTCTATCTTCAAATGCCTGCATATATCAATAGCCTCAATCCCGGTTATATCGGGCAGTGAATAATCTGCAAGTACAACATCGGCCTTAAAATCGTTTATCTTATCGAAAAACTCTTTCCGGTTTTTCGCTGTCTCATATTCGATCTCATATCCTTCCCTCTTAAGCTGATAGAGTTCGAGATCAACGTCGTCAGGATTATCCTCGAGGAAAAAAATCCTGAGATTTTTATCCCCTTTGGTCATTTCTTATTTGACCTGAAGCTGTTCATTAATCAACAGCCAGTAAAAACCTATCTGTTTGACGGTCTCCACAAATTGATCGAAATCTACAGGTTTTCTGATATAACTGTTGACCCCGAGATCATAACTCTTGATAATATCGCTTTCCTCCTTGGAAGATGTGAGAACAACAACAGGAATAAGTTTCAGTCTTCTGTCGTTTTTTATCTCCTTGAGAACCTCGATGCCGTCAATTTTCGGCAGTTTCAGATCCAGCAGAATGACATTCGGCAATGTATGAGTAGAGCTCGAATACTTCCCTTTATAAAAAAGATAATCCACCGCTTCCTGGCCATCGCGAATGATGGTCACGGGATTCACGATATTATTCTTCTTGAGCGCATGTATTGTCAGCTCCACGTCATCAGGATTGTCTTCAATCAGCAAAATATTTATCAACTGATTAATCATTTCAAACCCCCTTATAAGTCGGTAACTTTATGAAAAATGTTGTGCCTTCGCCTGGTTTTGATTCAGCCCATACCGTGCCTTTGTGGCGCTCTGCGACCCTTTTTACAATGGCAAGACCTATGCCTGTGCCATGATACTCTTCAGGCAGATGAAGTCTCTGGAAGACCTGGAATATCTTATCGTGATACTGCATGTCAAAACCTATGCCGTTGTCCCTTACGAATATCGCCTCTTTCTGTTTGTCATATCCGATGGAAATCTCCGGTTTTTCGGTGTCGCGCGTGAATTTCAATGCATTTGACAGAAGGTTGGAAAAAAGACTCTGCATCAGCGTGGAATCGCATTTTATAACTGGAAGCTCACCGACGCTGATTTTTATTTTCCTCTCATCAATTTCGCCTGAATAATATTCGAGGATATTTTTGATTATATCAATGCAGTTCGTACGCCTGACCTGGAGTTCTGCCCTCCCTATCCTTGAGAATGTCAGCATATCATCTATAAGCAATGACATGCGTTCGGTCCCTGTCCTCACACGCTTAAGATAATGTTCAGCCTGTTCATCAAGTTTCTCTGAGTATTCATCAAGAAGTATCTTTGAGAAACCGTCTATGTTCCTGAGAGGGGCCCTCAGGTCATGTGAGACAGAATATGCAAATGCCTCCAGCTCCTTGTTCGCCTTTGCAAGTTCTGCGCTTGATTTCTCTATCGCGCGTGTCTTTTCATCGAGTTCAAACGCCATTTTGCTGAAAGAATGCTGCAGTTCTCCGATTTCGTCCGTGCGTTTTATTTCGGGCACTCTAAGAGGCTCTCCACTGGAGATTTTACCTGGCAACTCCCTTATATCCTCGGCAAGATCTTTTACAGGCCTGCTTACAAGTCTTGCAAGCAGTGCATGGGATATTGCTATGATCGCCCCGATGCTGAAGACAGTTATAATAATATTGGTATTTCTGAGACCGGTAATAGCCGCATAATTTCTGTCGGTAGATTTTCTTAAAACAATTGCGCCCAATACTTTTTTCTCTGATCCATGGCACTTGAAGCACTCCGGCTGGTTAAAGATAGCGTGAATATAGATAAGATATCTGTTGATTGATACCTGTTCTTCGAATATCTTTTCGGGATGCTCGCCGCTCTCTAAAGTAAGGGTCAGCGCCCTGAGCGCATTTTTATTGCTTATATATCTTCCGATTGACGATTTGATCGTCCCTTCACGGGATGAAAAGATCACGGCCTTATTAGTATCGCAGATAAAAACCTCTACATTTTTCACCTTTTCCCTTATGTCAAGCAGCTGTTTTTCAACAGCGTAGCTGTCTCCGACTGACATCGGAAATTTTATGCCTGCATAGATCGCCATGGCGATCTCCTCATTATTGGCCGTCATCTCTTTCAGCATTTCCTCTGTTTCGTGCGTTACGGTCAGATATATCAGAGCCAGCATGACGAAGGCAACACTTATAAACAGGGCTATAAGGATTTTCCTGCTTAAACTTTTTCTTAAGTAATTAAACATACAGAAGCTGTTAAGACAAAACAGACCACCTTGTCAGAATTTCCTGGATTATAACAATAAGGCATCTATGAATCAATAATAATTTTTGTTATAATTACAGTATGTTATATATTTATTTGGTTTATTTAAAGCTCTGATTTTCGGATGGGAAAATACCCTCCTCAACTTCATCTCTATAATTTTTTATCGCCTGAAGGGCTTCTTCCTTCAGATTTGCATAACGCTTTACAAATTTCGGGACAAACCTTTCGAACATGCCGATAACGTCATGAAGCACAAGAACCTGCCCGTCGCAAAAAGGCCCTGCGCCTATGCCGATCGTCGGGATCGAGAGTCCGGCGGTGATCTTCTTTGCGAGTTCCAATGGGATGGCCTCAAGCAGCAGGGAAAAAGCTCCCGCATCTTCAGCTATATGAGCCTCATCGATTAATCTCTTTGCCGCCTCTTCTGTTTTCCCCTGGACCTTGTATCCGCCCATCCTGTGTACTGACTGGGGGGTAAGACCGATATGGGCCATGACCGGGATATCGGATTTTGTCATCGCCATTATATGCTCTCGCACTTCAGAACCTCCCTCTATTTTGACAGCGGAGGCTCCGGCCTCTTTGAGGAACCTGCCGGCATTTCTCACTGCATCTTCTATGCCGGCCTGATATGACATGAACGGCATATCTCCGATGACAATAGCATTCTTTACCGCTCGTGATACTAATTTTGTATGATAAATCATCTCGTCCATTGTAACCGGCAGGGTATTGTCCAGCCCCTGAACTACCATGCCCAGGGAATCGCCTACCAGAATCCCGTCGATCCCCGCCTCATCCACTATCCGGGCAAACGGGTAATCATAGGCGGTTAACATCGTTATCTTCCTGCCATCGACTTTCTTTTTCAAAAAATCCTGAATAGTTATTTTCGGCATTTTCCTCTCCTGATTTGTTATTCCTGGTTTATTAAGGTTCTCATAATAGAACGCACATAATTTCAATAAAATCCCTCCCAACCTCCCTTTGCCAAAGGGAGGAATATACCCCTCTTTGGCAAAGTCGGAGACTCGACTCTACGAGAGGGGCAAGGGGAGATTTTCTGACAAAATGTCTATCCAATTTTGAGAACATTAGTAACTTACCCCGTCAGAGAAATCCACCTGTGAAATTGATGGAAATCTCTTTTATAAAGCTAACATTGGTGTAATGTCACATTAAGCGCATTCCATAAGATGATGATGCTCTCTCTAACGCGGCTTATTATGCAGATTATAACCGCCTTTTCAAAAAAATTCATCTCCGAAAAATGTTTAATCTGTTAAACCGGGACATGCAAGCTAAGAGTCCGATATTATGTTATAATCTTTTATGGGCGAAAAGAATTACTTCCAGCCACTCACAAAAGAGGATAAAAACAGCGTAATATTGTACAGGGTCGGCATATTCATCTCAACCCTGATAATCAGCGTGTCTGCTTTTATAGCCGTAAAAAGTGTTGCCGACAGCGGCCTGTGGGATTATCCGTTCATAATTTCCGGCCTCGGCATGAACATACTGCTTTTAACGCTCTATTTCAGCGTCGGCATGAGTGTCTTTTTCATTCATTTGTATGTAGGAAAGTTTCACCGGATGTTGAAAAAAATCTACTACGTTGCCGTCGTTTGCCTGGCTGTATTATTTTTCACAGGAAACGGAAATCCTGTAATGCCGCTTTTTAGATTCCCTCCTTATGGAGCGCTTCTTCTGATCCCGCTTTCATTATGTCTGGGGTTCATTACAGCAAAAGAGGCGTTCTGTTTCAAACTTATTGAGGGCTATCTGCTCGCCATGATAATGCCCGCATATTTATTTCTGTACGGGACAGGAGTATTATATCAAAGAAATGCGGCCTTTGGACTGGCATTAATTGCAGCCATGCTTGTATTTTTCACATTCAGGAAAGTCTTTATGCCGATTCATTACGATATAGGAGACAAGTCGGCATATCAGCCTTAGACACCTTTGTCAGCGCTCTCAGAAAATTTATCCCTGACGGGGTTTACTGGCTGTCATTTCTTGTGTTATTCTTTTCAATATTTCCGAAAGTATTATCTTTGGCGGGTACAGAACAATGGCCTTTACCGGCGATCTGGAACATTTACATATTGTTGACGTAATTCAGCTGATCCATACAACAAGGAAATCCGGCACCTTTTCTGTAAAGGGCTCCAGGGGCGAAAGCCGAATCATTTTCAGCAACGGATATATCGTAGGCGCAACACACCTGAATAACAGGGTACGCATAGGGACAGTCCTCGTAAAGACGGGCGCCATCGCATTAGAAGACCTCGAACAGGCGCTTGAAGTCCAGAAAAGATCGGGAAAGGACCGCAAACCCTTAATCACTACGCTTATCGAACTGGGCAAATTAGCGCATGAAGACGCATTCAAGGGGTTGAAAAAACTCATCGAGATCACGATCGTTGAATTGATAGGATGGACCAAGGGGACCTTTACACTTGATACAGAGGCGATCGCTGTTTCAGATCAATGCAGCTATCTGCCGGGTAAAATGGAGCAGCACATGAGCCTGGACGCACAGATGGTACTGATGGATGCGCTCAGGATTTTTGACGAGCGGGAACGCGACCGCCAGTCAGGAAAAGATGTCCCTTCTTATGAGGAATTCTTTGCAGACATGATCCGGACGGAAGAACCTGTCTCGGAAGAAGATAAAGGGCCGGCGATCACCGCAGACGATCTGGGTCTGGCTGATCTCGATCAACTTGAGAATAAAATACCGCAGTCTTTTTCAGCTGAAGAAAATTTTAATCCGGCAGAAATTCACCGCCAAAAAATCAGGGAACTGATGGCAGATTTTCCTTATGAAGATCAGGAGGCTTTTGTCTCTTACCTTGAAAAATCAAAGGTATGCATACATGCGCATGACATGTCGGCGCGACAGGATGTTTATGCAGGGAACCTGATAATGTTTAGTAAGGACAGGCTTATCAAGCATGCGGTTATGACTATATGCAAGAATGAAGGTATCCCTGTATTTGCTGCAGACGGGGAGGACGAGCTTGACCGCATCATAACCCAATGCCTCTCAATTAAAAATTCGTCTATCCTTTTATTGGACAGCCCCGGAAAGTCAGAGTCTGATCTGTCCGAAGAAAAAATCATCAGCCTCAGGGATCAGGTGAGGGTCAAATATCATCAGGTTTCAATTCTTCAGCTGGCCTTTCCAGCGGATTACAGATTCACCCTGCGGTCCTATCATGACGGTATAAGGGCCATTCTCCCCAAGCCTTTTAAAGATGGACGGAAAGAAATATTCATTCGGGATATGATAGAGTTTCTCGAAACCTTTAAATCATATATCAAGGGTTTTTTGTATGAGAAAAATGCCGTGTCAACAACAGAAAACTACCTGGGCAAACTCGGATCCCGCATCAAAACCCTTCGAAGCCTTAATGAACCTTCTGATGTGTCCCTTGCACTTCTTCAGTATGTCTCTGAAATGTTCGAACGGTCGGTCACCTTTTTTGTTCGTCCGACAGAGCTTTTGGGAGAAAGAGCCATAGGAATGAATGCAGGAAGCAATACAGCGCCGACCTCGGCAGCCGGGCTCAGGATACCGTTAACTGAGTCTTCGGTTTTTCGTGATGTTATCGAACAGAGACAGCTTTTCTACGGTGAAAGTAAGGATGAAATTTTAAGAAAATATCTTTTTGAGAAAATCGGCACGCCTTTAAAACCTACGATTATCCTTCTTCCAATGATAAGCAACCGGAAAATAATAACGCTGACATATGGAGATTTCGGAGGTAAAGATGTGTCCCCTGTACAAATTGATGTCCTGGAAATTCTGGCAAATCAGGCAGGACTGGTTGTGGAAAATACTCTATACCGGAAACAGATGCAGAAGACTTCTCAAAGGTAACATGGCCTTGACACCTGATTCAAAATCGAATAAAATTCGTACACGGAATGACCATGGATATCGCTACTTTTAACCAGATACTGGAAATTGCCTTCGAAAAGAGGGTTTCGGATATTCATTTTGAAGTGGACAATCCCCCTATGTTCAGGGCCCGCGGGCATCTGATCCGCTCAAAACTGAGCAACTTGAATAAAAAAGATACAGAATTTATTGCCGACACTGTCATGGAGCAGAACAACCGGAAGCTGCCTGATAATTTAAAGGAATTCGATACTTCTTATACTCTGGCGGATGTAGGCCGCTTCAGGGTCAGCATCTTCAGGCAAAGGGGCAATATCGGCATTGTAATGCGCGTCATACCTCATCACATCGGCGCTTTCGAGGAGTTAAATCTCCCGCCTGCACTGGGAAAGATCGCCCAGGCGCCTCACGGCCTTATCCTTGTCACAGGGCCGACCGGAAACGGTAAATCTACGACATTGGCCTCTATGATCCGGTTTATCAACGAAAATTTTAACTACAACATTATCACCATCGAGGATCCTATTGAGTTTATTTTCACTTCAAGCAAAAGCTGTATTATACAGAGAGAAATCGGCATCGATACCGAGAGTTTCGGCGGGGCGCTAAAAGCCGCCATGCGCATGAATCCCGACGTTATAATGGTTGGAGAAATGCGTGATCTGGAGACCATTGACGCATGCATCAAAGCAGCCGAGACAGGGCATCTGGTTTTGTCGACTCTCCATACAAATAATGCGGCTTCCACAATAAACCGTATCGTGGGGCATTTCCCTTCGCAGGCTCAGGAGATTGTGCGCCACAGACTGGCGGAAATTCTCGTGGCGACCGTTTCTTTAAGGCTTGTAAGAGACAAAAGCGGTGAAGGCATCCTGCCGGTTCTGGAAGTGATGTATGCAACATCGACCATTAAGGCGTGTATCCGTGAAGGTCATCTCGATGAGATCGAGGATCACATCGAAAAAGGTCGTGATGAATATCATATGCAGACTTTGGACCAGCATTTGATTCAGCTCTGCAAGCAGGAAATAATAACACTTGAAGAAGCGAAGCGCATATCCCGGTCAACCGACCTGGAACGAAAACTCATCTATTATTAGCAGGCTGCTCCGAAAAATTATTTTCAGCTTGTGATAATATGGGCTAAAATCAGATTTCAGATTTCTCGTTTATGCATCAGGAAACACCGGCCTCGGATATAGCCCGGATAGTTTGACTATATCGGCTATAGCGCCCTCCCACTCAATCGCCTGTATATGCACGCCCTTTACTCCCCTGGTCTCAAGAACCTGGTGAATGAGTTCAACTGTGATCTTGATGCCTTCGGCTTCCTGGAGTTCCCTCGCCTTTTTCTTGTCATCGCCTGCAGCCTCCTTTGCCTTCATCATCCGCTCGATGAAAGACTTTGGCACCGACACCCCGGCGACAGAAGAATCCATATATTTGAGCATCATAGCGCTCTTCGGCACGATAATGCCGCCGAGGATAGCTGTGCGCTCATGCAGCCCCATGTTCCTTATCTTTTCCATCTGCATCCGGAAATTTTCGACATCATAAATACCCTGTGTCTGGATGAAATCAGCGCCTGCATTCACTTTTTTCATGAGATTGATCGGCCTGAAGTCCATGGGATCGCCCATGGGCGTCCAGGATGCGCCGATGAAGAACTTTGGAGCCACTTCGAGTTTGTCACCGCCTTCCTGCAAACCCTCATCGCGCATCTTCTTGAGGATGCCTACGAGCTGGCATGTATCCACATCATATACGTTCTTTGCGCCGGGATGACCTTTGAGCCTGCCCGCAGTGCTGAACTTCTGATGGTCGCCTGCAATGCAGAGACAGTTCCTTAATCCGAGAGCCGCGGCTCCAAGCAGGTCGGCCTGCATGGCGATCCTGTTACGGTCACGGCAGGTCATCTGCATAACAGGTTCAAGACCTTCCCTGAAGGCGATCGCAGCGGCAGCGATGCTCGATATGCGGACAACTGCAGTCTGGCAATCTGTCACGTTTGCCGCATCGCAGTATCCCTTAAGCATATGCGCTTTTTTAACAACCTCATGTCCGTCAGCGCTCATGGGCGGACCGAGTTCTGCGGTCACAGCAGGCTGTCCGCTCATAATAACTCTTTCAAGATTGCTTCCGCTTTTCATTATCTCTTACCTCCGGATGTCTCAGACTTCTTCTCTTCCTGCTCTTCATATGCGCGGATGTGTTCCAGCGATATGCGGCGCGGGCCGCCATCACGTGAGGTGGACCAGTTGCGCGGCGGCAGAACCTCGCTAAGCTTTTCGAGTGTGCCGAGCTTCTTCATCCGCTCCACTATAAGGTACCAGGCGCAGTCAACATCAGGACTGATCTCGCACTTGCCCTTATTCGTCCCACCGCAGGGCCCGTTCATCAGCGTCTTGGAACATCGTGCAATAGGGCAGATGCCGCCTGTCATATGAAGAATACAGTCGCCGCAGCCGGCGCATAATTCTTCGAATATCCCGGGTTCAGGCACAGCGCCGTAAAAAGAGGTGTTGATGCCCGGATATACCGGAATATTACCTGTCCGGTCGGACAGGAAGTTAACGCCTACACCGCATGCGGTCGACAGCACGAGATCATATTTTTTCACTTCGTCCATGACAGGGTCAAAATACTCCGGCTCGCAATGGCGCATCACCCCCATGTGATCCACCAATATGTCCCTGCCCTCTTCGGCTGCCCGCATCCTGATCATAGACGCTATAGTCTCGGCCTCTTTTTCGCCGCCTGCATGGCAGATGGCAACACAGGTGTTGCACCCGAATACAAGGATCTTCTTAAAGTCCTTCACCATCTCCCATATCTCTTCAATCGGCTTCTGTGAACCAACAATCATAGTCTTTTACTCCTTTGCATAAGACTTTTATACCACTATAATCGGACTGTTCTCAGCCCTATCTCCTTTATACGGTCTGAGAAACCGTCACATACTGTCCTGTAAGCATCTTTAGCAGCAGAATTTACTGAAAGAAGTTCGATCCTGCCTGCACCGATGCCGACCATCCCGATAAGCTGTTTTGCGCGCCCGACGCGGGCAGCAACCCGGTGATTGATGCCCCGGTATTTGCAAGATCCTTCATCGCAACGAACTACAGCTACACCATCAGCCCCGCACTCAAAGGCCTTGAGCATATCCACAATATCCACACGGCTGGTGCAGTGCACCGGAACTTTGCGGATATTACCGGGCAGATCGAACCCTTTGACACCCACATGGTGGGTGCAGAGGAATGCTGCAATGACCGGTTTATCCCGGTTCGGATCCATTTTACCGATAACAGACTTCAGAGAGTTTCTGATTTCCCGGACGTCGTAATTGACCATGCTGATCGCTCCGCCCGGACATTCAGGAGCACAAAGGCCGCATGCCTGGCAGTATTCAGGCCGTATCTCTGACACTGACGTTACAACAGGAGCGCCATAAGGGCATATCCTCTGGCAGGTGAGACAGGCCATGCATTTTTTTGTATCGACTACTGCGCCGCCTCCGCAGCCGCGGCATCTTCCGGCCTCCCTGAGCGCCTCTTCCTCATCGTATCCTATCTCGAAATGCATGAAGGTGTCGCATCTGACCTCAGGGGCGATATGTCTGATCTTCAGGCGAGGCTCCCTGTTTATCTTTTCGACAACGCTGTCAGGCAACTGCGCTATCTTCTCCTTTTCCTGCTCGGGGGGCAGACCTTCAATAGTCTTTCCCTTCAGATAAAGATGAATAGCCATAGCAACGCGATGACCGCTGGCCACAGCTGCTATGGCGGAGCCGGGGCCGGTCACGACCTCACCTGAGACGAAAATCCCTTCGGCGCTGCTCATCTGTGTTTCGGGATTCCATTCAATACGTCCCCTCCCGTCAATTTTGACAGGGCTGTCCTTGAGGAATGAGAAATTCGTCATCTGTCCGATGGTAATGATAATCGTATCAGCCTCGATAAATGAAGTCTGATTATTGTCAAAGGAAGGGTTGAAACGGCCGTCGGCATCAAAGACCGACATAACCTTAACGACCTCAAGTCCCTCCACCTTTCCGTCCTTACGCCGGACCGCCATGGGTCCCCAGCGGTGTGAAATGGCGATGTCCTCTTCAAGCGCTTCATCCACTTCCCATTTCCATGCAGGCATCTCTTCAGCACTTTCAAGGCAGACCATCGAAACGTTCGCTGCGCCGAGACGGCGCGCTGTCCGGGCAACATCAATAGCCACATTTCCACCGCCGATAACAAGAACCTTGTTCCCGATAACCGGCTTTCTGTCAAAGGCAACATCCTCAAGAAAAGGGATAGCCAGCAGTACACCCGGCCCCTCAACCCCGGGTATGTTCAGAGACCGGCTCTGGGAAAGACCTGTGGCGATCAGCACAGCATCGTGCTTTTTAATGAGATCTTCAAGATGAACATCCTTGCCTATCTCACAGTTTGTCCTGACCTCAACGCCTTTGGCAACCACATCATCAATGTCCTGCTGCAACATTTCCCTCGGAAGGCGATAGGCGGGTATGGCCGAGGCGAGCATTCCTCCGAGGACAGGATGCCGCTCATAGACAGCGACCCCGTAACCGAGTTCTGCAAGGTCATTAGCTGCGGTCAGTCCTGAAGGTCCTGAACCGATGATGGCTATGTTTTTGTTCTTTGTTTGCGGGATGAGTTTCCGCTTACTGCGGCGGTAGTCAGCAGATTGCTCGACGGCAAAACGCTTCAGATGCCGGACAGCCAAAGGCTCATCCACTGCACACCGCCGGCAAGCCTGCTCGCAGGGGTGATGGCAGATCATGGAGCATACCGAAGCGATAGGATTTACCGATCTTATCACCTCGAATGCCTCTGTATACCGTCCCTGGGCTATCAGCCCAACATATGCCTGCACATCTGTATGCGCCGGGCAGGCCGCCCTGCAAGGTGAATAAGGTCTCGTTTCTTTAACTTCAGCCCCGTAGGGCTTGGTCTCTTCAGTTCTTGTCTCCTGTGGTGCCATGAAATCTCTCCTGCTTCAGTTTCTTCAGTATTTGAATACATGACCGGATTTTTTGACATTAATATTCATTTCGTTTCGGATCATGCAATTATTTTGTGCTTCTTATGTTTATATTTTACTTTATCTGCAGGCCGGAGTGCATCTTTGCAGACGTGACCGTGTTCTTCATGAGCATTGTAATTGTCATTGGTCCGACACCGCCGGGCACAGGTGTAATTGCGCCTGCTATCTCTTTGGCAGCATCGAAGTCTACATCTCCCTTGAGGATCGGCACCATCTTTCCGGTCTTCTCACTCTTCTTCTCGCCAACCCTGTTGACGCCGACGTCTATGACGCAGGCTCCGGGCTTTATCCATTCAGGCTTCACGAGGCCCGGGACCCCGGCTGCAACAATGAGAATGTCAGCGCGCTTGCAATGCGCCTCGAGATTCTTTGTGCCGGTATGAACAATGGTCACTGTAGAGTTCGCTCCTTTGCCTTTCTGCAACATAATATTGGCGATGGGCTTGCCGACAATGTTCGAGCGTCCTACAACTACCACCTCGGCCCCGGAGGTCTCAAATCCGGAACGGACAATCAATTCCTGTATCCCTGCAGGCGTACATGGCAGAAATTTCGCCTCGTCACCGCCGATCATAAGGCGACCGACATTGACCGGATGGAAGCAATCAACGTCCTTGTCAGGATCAATTGCGTTGAGAATCTTCTTTTCGTTTATATGCTTCGGAAGGGGAAGCTGGACAAGGATGCCGTGAATCTTCGGGTCTTTATTATATCTGTCAACGAGCTTCAGAAGGTCATCTTCGGATATATCTTCCGGCTGGTCGTCCTGTATGGAATTAAACCCGAGTTCGTGCGCGGTTTTTTGCTTTCCGGTTACATAGCTGACAGACGCCGGGTTTTTGCCAACCAGTATTGTAACCAGCCCGGGCACAACCCCGTGCTTATCCTTCAATTCTGCAACTTCCTTCTTGAGTTCTTCCCTTATCCGGGCGGCGATCTCCGTGCCGCTTATGATTTTTGCAGACATTATATCCTCCTTTTAATCCCTTTTCTTTATTAGTTCCAGCAGTTCTTCTCTCGTGGATTCCTTGCTTCTGAAGATGCCCCTTACAGCCGAGGTTACAGTCCTGGCGCCGGGTTTTTTGATCCCTCTCATCGAGAGGCAGAGATGTTCAGCATCTATGATGACCATTGCGCCCTTGGGTTTTAATTTTTCCATTATCATATCCACAAGCTGCGCAGTAAGACGTTCCTGAACCTGGGGCCTTTTGGCGAGTATCTCGACCGCTTTTGCAAGCTCGCCTATACCCGCGATCTTGCCGGCGCCGGGTATATATGCAACATGGGCCTTCCCGATAAACGGAAGCAGATGGTGCTCGCAGACCGAATAAAAAGGTATATCCTTCAAAAGCACCATCTCATCATGACTTTCGCCTTCTATATGCTTCAATATCTCCTCAGTAGGGGTCTCAAGTCCTGAAAATATCTCTTCATACATCCTTGCCACGCGTTCAGGTGTGCCCTTGATGCCGGGTCTCTCGGTATCCTCTCCAATACCTTCAAGGATAAGTCTTATGCCTTTCTCTATCTTTTTTAAGTCCATATTCGAGTTATTTCTTTTATTTATAAATATTTTTGGGATTTGAATTTTAGCATTTAGCCGGAAAATAAGTCAAAGTCAATATCAAAAAAGACACGCTGAACAGCAATAATTTCAGAATCGAAGATTATATCCTGAAGGGATTCTTTTCAGTAGACCGGCGTAATTAAACCGGCTATGCCGTTCATCACTTCCCTTATCCCTTCTTCAAGAGCAACGCTTAAGCCTTTTGCAAGATCGAGATTATCGCTGCTCCTGAGTCTTACCTTCTTCGATATTGCAGCGGAATAAAGCTGATCGCCGCCGGGTGAAAGAAGCCTGGCGTCAAAAACAAGTTCACCAAAATAGCCGTTTGAATCATCGATCCTTTCGAAACTCTCAAGGGTTATCTCAAAAGCGTAGAAACCTTCGGGGATAATCCTGCTTCCGGTCCTGACTTCCTTAAAAAGACCCGTTGCCCTCAAAAATTCATGGAATTTTTCATTTATCATCTTACCCGGCGCCGAATCCCATCTTGCATACTTCGAGATGTCGATCCTGTAGGGAGAATTCCTGCTGGCTATATACGGCTGGGAAAGATGGCGTGCTGACTTCAGCAGTATTATTATGGATTCATCTCCACCCGATTTAAGCTGAACCTGATCAACAGGCACATAAAGGCTGTATATCTTCGTTTCGGGCATTGTGCATGCCGTAAAAAAAACGGATGCCAGAACCATCACCCATCCGTATACTTTATTCACCCTTTTTCTGCCCTTCCCTGTAGATGAGACTCCATGGCTTGTTTTTTATCTCCTGAAGAACTTCCTGGAGGTCTTCTGTGGTCCTTGTCATGGTATTCAGCAGATTGTCGAGATTCTGCGACTGTATATCAACAGTCCTGTCGACTGATTTTGCAGCTTTCTCTATGCTGTTGATCATGTCGCCCGCTCTGTCGAGGTCCTCCCTTGCCTTCTTTATCAGTTGCGTAATCTCACCCTTGTTGCCGCGCACAAGCTCCTCAATTTCATTCAGAACAATCTCAAGCTTATCAGTGGTGCTCTTAAGTCCTGCAGCGACTTTCTCGAGATTTGAAGAGCTCGAGACTATAGCCTGATTCGTGTTCCCTATGAGAGTTTCAATGCCTTTTGCATTTTTTTCGCTGAAAAGCCTGTCTATATCACTGATCAGACCGTCAAGAGAGTTTGACAGTTTATCAAGCCTCGACAGTATTAAGGAAAATTCAACAGATTCCTCCGAAGGTATATCATCACCGACCATTATCTTTTCGCTTGTTGTATTGCTCACCGTGAGGAGCAGATATATATCCCCGACAAAACCGATCTGAGTTATAAGCGCTTTTGTCCCTTTATAAACAAGCGTTCCCTTCTTTACTCCTATTTCTATAGTAACAGGCTCACCCGGACCAACGGGTTCTTTTATACTCAGGACCCTGCCGATTCTCACACCTCCGAGCTTGACCTGTGCCCCTGTCTCCAGACCGGAGGCGTTCATCACCCTTACGTAGTATTTGTCAAA
The DNA here is from genome assembly GCA_040753635.1 of Nitrospirota bacterium. Taxonomy (GTDB): domain Bacteria; phylum Nitrospirota; class Thermodesulfovibrionia; order Thermodesulfovibrionales; family UBA6898; genus JBFMDL01. The sequence continues at coordinate 35,187 of JBFMDL010000015.1, forward strand.
TTTCTCGAAAAACCGGCCGCCGCCGATAAGGATTATGAATACGCTCAGGATCGCAAGTGATGCAAAAATTATTATTCCCGCCTTAATTTCCTCTCTCAACATACCTCCTGCAATTAATCGCCTGCGATAATCTTGAAATAATCATCGGGAGAATAAACTTCTTTTTCGGGTTTCCTCTCAAGAAACATCCTTATCCTGGGATTTTCAGATGATTTCAGTTCATCAAGCGTGCCCGAAAAGATTATGTCGCCCGCATCAAGCATGATAACATAATCAGCGATCATGAATACACTTGGAAGCTCATGAGTCACAACCACTATCGTCATCCCGAATACATTCCTTAGCTTTAATATAAGTTCATCAAGCCCTGCGGCAGTCAGAGGGTCGAGCCCGGCTGAGGGTTCATCAAAAAAAAGAAATTCGGGATCCATTGCAATGGCCCTTGCCAGCCCGGCCCTTTTCTTCATGCCTCCTGAAAGCTGAGAAGGGAAAAAGTTTTCAAACCCTGACAGGCCGACAAGGTCGAGTTTCATCCTGACCATTATCCGGATTGTGGATTCATTCAGCTTAGTATGCTCCCTCAGCGGCAAAGCAACATTGTCCGCAACAGTCATGGAGTTAAGCAATGCAGCCCCCTGGAACAAAACACCCATCTTTTTCCTCACCTCATCCAGTTCCATGTCATCCATGGCGGTTATATCTTTAGTGTTTATAAATATCTCTCCTCTTGTAGGTTTTAAGAGTCCGATGAGGTGTTTCAGCAGGGTGCTTTTTCCGCAACCGCTTCCCCCGAGTATTACTGTGGTCTTTCCTCTCGGGACGGTAAAAGAGATGTTTTTAAGGATTTCCCTGTCGCCGTAATGTGTCTGCAGCCCTTTTACCACTATTGCGTTTTCCATCTTCCCTCTCTAACCGCTCAGAAAGTTTAAGCGGTTTGGACTGTCCTCATGTAAAATAATAAAACAGCGCTGTAAAAAAAAGATCAAAAACAATAACCAGAAAAATGGAAGCCACAACAGATGAGGTTGTTCTTCTCCCCACATCCTCAGCGCCTCCCTCAACCTTGAAGCCCTGATAAGCGCCCACAATGGTTATAACAACACCGAACGCCCATGCCTTTACAAGCCCTGTCATGATGTCCTTGACAAGCAGCGCATTGATTGTCTGCTGGTAATAATTGTAAGGATGGATTTCGAGGGCTGTTGTGGAAAGGAGAAAGCCTCCAAAAATACCGATGATATCAGAGAATATCGTTAATGCCGGCAGCATAACTATAAGCGCTATAAGCTTGGGCGCGACAAGAAATCTGACGGGATTGATTCCCATTGTGGTCAGCGCATCGACTTCCTCCGCAGCCTTCATAGAGCCGATTTCCGCAGCGAACGCTGAGCCGCTCCTGCCTGCAACTATTATCGCCGTCAGAATGGGACTGAGTTCCCGCGTCAAGGAAACACCTACAAGGTTTGCGACATAAATCAGCGCGCCTACTTTTTTAAGCTGATATGCGGCCTGGAGGGCGAGGATTATGCCTACGAAAAGGGAAATTACAGCGACTATCGGGACAGAATTATATCCTGCTTTTACCATCTCTGAAATACTTGCCTTTACCCTGACCGGTTTGCCTTTGAACGGGGATATGAAAGTCCAGTAAAAAGCGCTGTTTATGATCTTTGATGCATCATGTACGTCCTTCAGGATCGGCATATTCATTTACCCACCAGTTGCAAAACATGTTCTTGATATGGAAGGCAGATATGATGGAAAAAGGCTGCCATCAACACCCCCCTCTTTCCCCCCTTAATAAGGGGGGAATTGAAGGGGGGGTAGAAAGGCCAGCCGGCCTTTCTGTAAAATGCACTTTCAGTTAAGTCTGCATTCATGTGAATAAGAATTAAATCCTGTTGATTTGCAGAACTTTTACAGCGCATCTGCCTTCCTTTTATGCAACGTTTGGGTTTATATCCCCGGGATTGTTCTTCAAGCGGAGGCTTCATCGATATCCCTGTATATCTCGAATACCTTATCGAGTTTTGAAAAACTGAATATCTCCATGATTCCCTCGGGGATTCCTACAAACCGCAACCTGCCGCCATATGATTTCATTGCCTTAAGCCCCTCAACAAATGTCGCAATCCCCGAACTGTCAATGTATGAAACACCTTTAAAATCCACGAACAGGACAGGTATCCTGTTTCTTACAAGAATCATCAGTTCCTCTCTCAGCACAGGGGATGAATACATATCAATATCCCCTGACACTACGAGCACCTTCTTCCCTTTGTAGTCTGCTATATTTATGTTTACAGGCATTATTTCAGATTCTTGATGAGTATTAACCTGTTCCCGGTTTTTTTCTTTTCATCCAATTCGAAGGTATCAAATACCCTCTTAATGAAATGAATACCGAGACCGCCCGGTCTTATGTCTTCAAGGCTCCTGCCTTTCAGTGATTCCACATCTGTTTTTATGCCGCTGTCTTCAAGAACAACCTTAAAATTCTTTTTTGTTATTTTATATTTTACAACAATATTTCCGGATGTGTTCCCCCTGTAAGCATGTTTGATTACATTTGAGCATGCCTCATCAACAGCGAGTTTCAGGTTGTCTGTAATCCCTTCATCCAATCCGTTAAGCCTCCCCATCCATACAGTCACATCTCTCACCAGGGAGAGATATTTGGGATGCGAGGGAATGTTTATTTTTACCAGATCCTTCATACCGGATTATCCCCGCTCACTATTAACCCATCAGGCATATTCATCCTACCGAAATCCTATTTCCACAAGGGTGAGATCGTCTGCCGGTTCAACACCCCTTGAAAAATCCTTAACATAATCAGCAATAATTTCGACAAGCCGCTCATGACTTATATTTTTCTTGTAAAATTCGACGATATTATTAAACCCGATCCTTTCGTTTTCTTTATTTTTCGCCTCGAAAACACCGTCTGTGAGCAACAAAACCCTGTCCCCCCTTTCGAGTGAGATCGTTGTTACAGGATATTCCACCGGCATTATTCCAAGAGGCGGGCCGGACCGGACATTCATGACCCTCACCTCCCCTTTTGTAAACCATAAAAACGGCGGATGGCCGGCAACCGATATATGCACATTGCCGGTAACAATATCCGCTATCATGTAAATAGCGGTCAGAAACATGCCCCTCGGCGCATTTGCCATCTGGGAGTTCAGAAGGTTGAGAACAACGTCGGGATATTCCATGAGGCGTGATAAATATCTGAAGTCACTGACGATCTTCGCCATGTAAAGCGCAGCGGATATGCCTTTCCCGGAGATATCTCCTATAAAAACTCCCACTTTACCTTCAACGGGTTCGGTAAAATCATATATGTCGCCGCCGACATGCCTGGCCGAAATATTTATTGCGGATACTTTTAAAACGCCTTTTTTGAAAACAGGGGAATCAGGAAGAAAGCTCCTCTGTAAAGTCGAGGCAAGTTCAAGTTCCTGCCTTATCCTTTCCCTTTCTATGGATTCCCTGTGGAATATTGAGTTTTCAATGGCGATGGCAACCTGCCTGCACAGGGTCTGAAATATATCCAGATCATAGTCATCAAAGTATTTCTTGTGTTTTGGATTAAGTATCTCCGCCACTCCTATGAGCCCGCCTCTTCCTATAAGAGGCACTGCTATCAGGCTCTTTGTGGTAAAGCCCGTCTGTCTGTCGGCTTCTGCAGAGAAACGGGCATCAGCCTTTGCATCTTCAATAATGAGGGGCTTAAGATTCCCGGCAACCCAGCCGGCTATCCCTTCGCCTATATCCAGCGTTACATGTTTCTTCAGGATCTCCGATGTTGTCCCCTCCCTGCATATTGCAACCTCGAATTCAAGCTTGTTGATTTCTTTGTTATAAAGGAGTATCGAACATGCATCTGCATCCATGACATTCTTTGCCTTTTCCATAACGATTGTCATCAGGTCATTGAAATCAAGCGTTGAAGATATGATGGCAGAGACCTCCATAAGCATTTTAAGGTCCTCCACCTTTTTTTCGATATTTTTTAGATAGTCCCGCTCAACCGTGACTTTATCTCTTTTTGTCATATCTTATAATTGAATAACAGATTACGGATAAGTTTGCAAGATATTAATCACGTCTGAAAACTTTTCAAAAATTCAAA
>JBFMDL010000016.1:0-39020 GCA_040753635.1 Nitrospirota bacterium
ATAGACGATGACTGCAACGGCATTCTCTTAAGCACAGAGCATGACGCAGACGGAGACGGATACCGTCTGTGCGACCCTATTCCTGACTGCAATGACAATGATGCCTCTATAAAACCTGGCGCACAGGAAGTATGCGGTGATGGCAAAGACAACAACTGCAACGGACAGATTGACGAGGCCCCATGTATCTGTCCTGATGCAGATGGAGACGGATTCATTGCCTCATATTGCGGAGGCACAGACTGTAATGACTCAAATCCGAATGCTTACCCAGGCGCAGTGGAAAACTGCACAGACGGGATAGACAATGACTGCGACGGTTTGATAGACCGTTTTGACCCGAATGCGGTCAACTGTCCAGTGTGCACGGACAATGACGGTGATGGATATGCTGTTGACGGAGGGGTATGCGGACCTGTGGACTGTGACGATGCCGACCCGAAAGTCTATCCCGGCGCCCTTGAGATATGCGACGGAAAAGACAGCAACTGCGACGGCAAGAAATCAACGACAGATGTGGATGCTGATGGAGATGGGGTGCCTGTATGCGCCGGAGACTGCAATGACAGTAATCCTAACATGTTCCCTGGAAATATTGAGGGACCTTTTGGAAGTGCAACCTGCAGTGACGGGATAGACAACAACTGCGATACAAAGATCGATTCAGCTGATGCGGGTTGTGCCGCCCCTGTTTGTGGAACAAAGACGACCACTAAAAACGGAGTGCATTTTGAGAATATGCTTAATCCTGACGGCAGCGTTCACCCGGACAGCGGCGCTTTAATGTGCGCAAAATGTCATTACACAGACGGCAATAATCCTGCCATGGGGCTTGGCGGTACAGTAGTGCCAGGGGGCGAGTTGCATTGCCAGCGCTGCCATGCAGACCCAAGTGATATATCCGATCCCCTCAATGGTATTATGAAGACCCAATATCCTTCGCCGTGGCCGTACGGATTCGGTTCAGCGCAGAATGTATACGGCCATTCGGCAACGGTGGTCGGCGCCAAATACGGCAACTGGGATACGAACTGTGTGACCTGCCATAATCCCCATACGCAGGAACAGGATATGAGATACGGGACTACTTATGGCAAATATATAAAGGAATACATCTGTTTTTACAATACTGCTACAAGCACAAACTTCGAACAGATAGTAAGATTTACGGCGCCTACCGGCACAGGCTCATTTGCAGACGGTCCTCCATTCAATGAAAATGTCTGTAATATGTGTCATACACGGACAAACCATCAAAGGAATGACGGCCTGGCCCCGGGTGACCTGGGCGCAGGCGGCGTATACGTAGGCCATTATAATGCAACCGACTGCACAAGCTGTCATACTCATAGCGGAGGGTTCAAACCAGGAGGAGGTGTGCCTCCGCCGCATGATGTATTCGACTGTCTCGCCTGCCACGCAGTTGACGCTTCGGGCAATATCACCGATGCAGTTGTGAATGCCCAGATTCCGGACGCAAAATGTAGTACCTGTCATGCCCCTGGAACTCCTGATAGGGTCAACGGCGGTTCGAACATCAAACTTGTGACTCATTACAGCGCCGGCATGACGAAAACATGTGTCGAGTGTCATAATCCTATGAGAGTGCAGGTCAACTTCCGCAACAATACGAATCTGGCATTCATAAAGACAACAGTCAACGGAAATCTGATAGCCTTCGAATCAAAGACCGGACCCTACAGCTTTGCATATGATCTTGCTGACAGGCCGGCTGACATGGCAACACAGAACTATATCTGTAACACATGCCATACACAGACCAACCACCATCAGGCAGACGGCGCCTCACCGGGCGGACAGGCCCACTTTGACGGAAATACCTGCACAACATGCCACGCTCACAATAATGCATTCCAGCCGAGCGCTAATGTCCCTGCTCCGCATAATGCCCAGAGTTGTGAGAGCTGTCATGTAACTCCTAATACTTACGTCCATAATGCCCAGGGTGCAGACCGCATACCGAACACAGCATGCCAGTCATGCCATGCAGATGCAGCGCCTGGCGCAGCAGCAGGCGGTTCCGACAAGAAAGTGGATACACATTACAGCAACACATATATAGATCCCGCTACAGGTCAGTTGACAAACTTGCTCTGTGTTGAATGTCATAACCCGATGGAGTTACAGACAAACTTCCGCGGAATTAATAATCTGGCATTCATAAAGACAACTGTCAACGGAAATCTGATAGCCTTCGAATCAAAGACCGGACCCTACAGCTTTGCATATGATCTTGCTGACAGGCCGGCTGACATGGCAACACAGAACTATATCTGTAACACATGCCATACACAGACCAACCACCATCAGGCAGACGGCGCCTCACCGGGCGGACAGGCCCACTTTGATGGCGCTTCCTGTTCTGCCTGTCATCCACATGCATCGGGTATGAGGCCGGTTGGAGGAAGCTGTCTCGAGTGCCATAATCAGTCGCCTCCTTTAGGTTCGACAGACACGAGGAGAGGTCAGATTGTTGAGCGGACACCGGGTGACAGAGGTGGAGACTTTGCGCGCACATCTCACCATGTTGTAAACGGGCCGACTTCATCCCAGGTTGTCACTGATGATGACTGCATCGTATGCCATGACCAGTCAATGCATACGACCTTTGGCGATGGAGTAAGTGTCCTCCTGAAAGATGCAAGCGGTGGACCATCTTATATCTTTAACGGAAGTCCCGTGACAGCTGAGGCCTCATGTCTGAGCTGCCATGATGGAAATCATATAAAACCGTTCCCGTCAGACAACAATAGCGCTCCTAATATCAAGACCGACTGGATGAACTCAGCGCATAAGGTTTCAGGGGTATCCAGCTGTCTTGACTGTCATGCGCAGGGGCACGGGTCTGACTATGAAAAGATACTTCGTGAGCCTAACGGCCCGGGAATCTGCTTCAACTGTCACGATGCAGACGGTCCGGCTGCGGATAATATAATGGCTGAATTCACTAAGGCATACGGGCATGACTCGACTCTCTGTCTGGAATGTCATAATGTGCATAAGTCTCAGAGCGCCAACCCGATCTATGGAGTGAGCGGCAATCTGCCTGCAAATGGCAATAACTGGACAGTCCCGACTTCATATTCGCTCACCACTATTGTGACCGCAGACCAGCAGTACATGCTCTGCTTCAAGTGTCATGCCGTCACCTCCGGCGCTCCGGGCGGAGGCGGTACAGGCGCTGCCGCATTTACGAACCTGGGGCTTGAATTCAATCCTAATAACCAGTCATACCATCCTGTTGAAGCAGCATTGCCTGCAACAGACCCGGGTGTCAATGGTTCAAGCAGGCTGGCGGCGTCTCAGCTTACAGGCGGCTGGACACCTGGAATGAAGATGACATGCGGTGATTGCCATGCCAGTGACTCGGCATCACCCAAAGGGCCGCACGGCTCTGCTGTGAAGTGGATGCTCGCAGGGACAAACAAGGCATGGCCTTATACAAGCGCTGCAAACAACGGAACGAATTCAGGCACATACTTTACACTTGGTACAAGGACGACAAACAACGGAACCAATAACGGCCTGTTCTGCCTGAACTGCCATCCAAGCACAAACCAGAACAATGTCCATTCAACAGGCGGCCACTCAAGCTATGCGTGTGTGGACTGCCATATCAGAGTTCCTCACGGCGGAAAGGTATCACGGCTTATAAATGCTGCAGGCAATGATGCTGGCGCACCCACAAACCTTCCTGCAAGGTACTGGCCTAATGGAGACGGCACAACATCAACAAATACAAATCGCATTTTGGTGTATTTCAACAAATACAGCCGAAACAGCTATCCACAAACTAACGCATGCAATGACAGGGGATGCTATGGTAATGAACATACCGCTGCAAGCGGGGAGTCGTGGTAAGGTGCGGAACAGAGCTCTGATATACTGATTAGACGGCATTTGCACTATAGGAGAGGCTGAAGGTAAAATCTCAGCCTCTTTTTGTGCTTTTATAAAGTTATAACCGACGTGGAATATACCGGCGGTATTATTTGCCTTAAACATACAGGAGGCATATGTGGTTCTGCTGACATTTTTTTCAAAAACAGGCGAGAAAGACATAATTGCCTTGCTGTTGGTATTAAATTTGCTTAAAATATTAATGAAATTATGAAAAAGATTAAAAAGATAATACTTGTTACCCCTCCCTATCACTCGGGTGTTGTGGAATCTGCCGGTGTGTGGCTTAATGTCGGATTTGTATATATAGCGGGAAGCCTCAGGGCTGCGGGATATGACCCTATATATTATGATGCCATGAGCTTCTGGCACGGATATGAGGAGATCGGAAAACGTATCTCAGAGGAAAAGCCTGATGTTGTTGCAACAACGGCCTTTACCGCAGAGATAGTAGATGCATTGAAGGTTTTAAAGCTCGCAAAGGATATAAATCCTGAAATAATCACGGTAATCGGCAATGTGCATCCCACATTCTGCTATGAGGAGATACTGAAGGAAGATTCGCAGTATGTGGATTACATTGTTCGCGGTGAGGGCGAGGAAACGATGGTTGATCTGATGGATGCGCTCTCTGCCGGCGGCGATCCATCCAGCGTAAAAAGCATAGTTTACAAAGATGGTGAGACCACAGTTGTAACGCCTTACAGGGGATACATAAAGGATCTTGATGCGCTTCCCATGGCCTGGGATCTGATAGACTGGCCCATCTATATATACAGGACAATGGAAGATTCAACGCTCGCAATCGTGAGTTCCTCAAGAGGTTGCAGCCAGCAGTGCAGCTTCTGCTCACAGCAGCTGTTCTGGAAGAGGAAGTGGAGGGGAAGGAGTGCGGAGAACTTTGTCGGTGAACTTGAATATCTGAGAGATACTTACGGGGTCAGTGTTGTGATGGTATCGGATGAGACCCCTACGCTCGACAGGAACAGATGGGAAAGGATACTCGATCTCCTTATCGCAAGACGGGTAGGCACAAAGATCCTGATGGAAACGAGGGTGGACGACATACTCAGGGACGAAGATATAATGTGGAAATACAAAAAGGCGAACATTGATCACATATATGTCGGCGTCGAAGCAACAACACAGGAGACTCTCGATATATTCAGGAAGGACATCAAGGTCGAGCAGTCCAAAAAGGCGCTTGAGCTTATAAATGAATACGGTATAGTATCCGAGACTTCGTTTGTTTTGGGGATGCCTGATGATACAAAGGAAAAGATAAGACATACTGTTGAACTGGCAAAATTTTATAATCCTGACCTGGCATTTTTCCTTGCTATAGCGCCGTGGCCATATTCCGAGATATATCCTGCTCTCAAGCCGTATATAGAAGTCTATGACTACAGCAGATACAACCTTGTGGAGCCTGTAGTGAAACCGAAGGAGATGACGATAGACGAAGTGAGAAAGGAACTCGGGCTTGCATCGCGCAACTTTTATATGGACAAATTAAAGAACCTCGACAGAATGACGCCCGAGAAACAGGAATTCATGATTAAAGTAACGAAGCTTATTGCCACCAATTCATATCTTGCGGAACATATGCAGGGTGAAATGCCTGAAGAGATAAAGAGATTTATGGATAGACTGACGATTAAAAGATGAAAAGCGGGAGTATCATTAATGATCCCGTTTGCAGATTTCACCCAAACGTTGCATAAAAGGAAGGCAGATGCACTGTAAAAGTTCCGCAAATCAACAGGATTTAATTATTATTCACATGAATGCAGACTTGACATCTCGTGAAATTCAGAAGATGGCCGGACGGCCCTTCTACCCCCCTTCAATTCCCCCCTCATTAAGGGGGGAAAGAGGGGGGGGTGTTGCAGGACAGTCCTTTCCATCACCTCTGCCTTTCATATCAGGAACATGTTTTGCAACTGGTGGGTTCATACTTCCTGAAAAAGTTCAGGGCGCCATCATAAATCAATTTATCTAATAAAAAAACGGGAGAAAGACGATGAAAAAAATCCTCATGCCTGCGGGACTTATTCTGTACATTCTTCTAACTGTTCAACCAGGCTTTTCACACACAACTGATGAGATAAAAGTCATTAAAGATGATATAAAGTCACTCAGGGAAGGCCAGAAAGCAATTCAGAAGGAACTTCAGGAGTTGAGGGACCTTCTTAAATCAAAACAGGCTGCCCGACCAGCGGAATTCAAGGAAGCGATTATCAACATTGAGGGCGCCCATTTCAAAGGCGACAAGAACGCCAAACTCGCCATCATAGAATTTTCTGATTATCAGTGACCTTACTGTGCCAGACACGTCCGTGAGACGGTGCCCGGGATAGAGAAGGAGTATGTTAATACGGGGAAATTGAAATATATCTTTAAGGATTTGCCTCTGGAGTCGATTCATAAGAACGCATTCAGGGCAGCAGAGGCTGTTAGCTGTGCTGGAGATCAGGGAAAATTCTGGGAAATGCATGACCGCTTATTTGAAAATCAAAATGCCATCGTTACTGAAAATTTAATAAAACATGCCGAGGGGCTCGGGCTTGAGGCATCAAAGTTCAAGACGTGCCTTGAAAAAGGTGAGTATATCGAAAAAATACGGAAAGATGTATCCGAGGCTCACAAGGCCGGTATTACAGGCACACCTGCCTTTCTCATAGGGTTCACTGCACCGGGGGGTAAAGTAAGGGCGGTAAAGATGATAAAAGGATCCCAGCCTTATGCTGTCTTTAAGAATGCAATAGATAGTCTCCTTGCGCCGCAAAAGGAATAACTTAAAACAGAAAAATCTCTTTTTACCTTACCTTTCTGAGCTGATGACCAAGAATAATTTTTTTACCGTCATTTGTTCGCAGGTCCAGGAGAATATCCCCTTTTTTCAGGTGCATTTTTTTTGATGCGTCAAAAAAATCTTCTGTTACATAGAAGCAGGAAAAAAGGTATGGGAAAGGGGAATCCTGGGGCTTCAAAACAAGCGCAGCCTTGTCCTTGTGTAACTCATATGTTGAGGTCATGAGGCTGTCATCTGCAAATTTAGCCGATAAATTCTTAATGTCTTCTGTTGTAAAGGGCGTTTGCTTTTTGATCTTTTGAGTTTTCCCGGATTTCGAAAATATCCAGATTTGATTTTCCCAGAAATCAGGGTCATTTTCTTGAGGCGGGATATGCGGTTGCAATTGTATAAGTTGCCAGGTGCCGATAATGTCATCCTGTCCGCATGCCCTCGGCGCCGGTATGCCTTTGTTTTTTGATTGGTTACAACCGATCAGAGAAAAGACAATCATAATCAAAAAAAATATACGCTTCATCGAAATCTCCATAATTTATTATGTATCAATTAAGCAGATATCTGTAATTGATATCTGCTCGTTTATATCAAAATTAGGATCAGATGTCAATTTTTTTCGCATATCCTGATATTTTATGGAATTTTGCCCGCCGGATTTCATATAATAAAAAATATTTATCAACCTATAGATAAATTTTTAGGTAACCTCCTATTTTTAAATATAAAATGTCTTGACAAACATTTTATCCCTGTGCTAATGTTCATACGTTTTTGAGTAAAATTCTTTCATCAAGGGGATAAGATGTTAGATATCAAAATACTCTGGTTTTTAGTCCTTCTTGTCAATTTTCTCGGATTAATCTTTATACTCAATATTATCCTTTTTAAACCAGTCCTTAAAATCTTCCAGGAAAGAAAAGACACGGTGAAAAGCTCTCTTGATGCTGCCAGGGACATGAACAGCAGAAAAGAAGATGGAATGGCAGGCCTCAACAGGGAGATCGCTGATGCCAGGAACAAAGCAAAAGAGACTTTTGAAAGTCTGAAAAACGAAGGACTTGATTTACAGAAAAAACTTCTTTCCGAGGCCGAAGCAAATGCTGCGGGAATGCTCCAGAAGGCAAGGGAAGAATTGAAAGCCGAAGCAGCAAAGGCAAGGCAGGCATTAAAAGCAGATGTCGAAAAATTCTCCGATGAGATAGTAAGAAAGCTGGTAAAGGCATGATAAAAGTTCAAAGTCCAAAGTCCAAAGTTCAAAATCTCATAAAAGTAAAATTTTCTGTTTTTAACTCATCACTCATCACTCGTCATTCGTTGATTGCTGCCTTTTACTCCTTACTGTTTACTGCTTCAACAGTATTTGCAAGCGGAGGGGAAGGCGGGAAAGAGCATTCGGTATTTGATGCCTACCTCTGGCCGGTCATAAATTTCTTTGTACTTGTAGCCATACTTTATTACGGTCTTAAAAAAGCTGATATCAAGGGATATTTCAAGAAGAGAACAGAGCTTATAGAAAAGTCGCTTCAGGAGGCGCGCGAGGCAAAAGAACTCGCCCGGAAGGCGCTTGCGGAAGTTGAGGAAAGACTTAAGGTCAAGGATAAGGAAATTGAGGAAATTATCTCTTCTGCCAGACAATCGGGCGAGAAGGAAAAGGCACATCTTATAGAAGAGGGCGATAAACTGAAGCTTAAGATACTCGAACAGGCAAAGACAAACATAGACTATGAGCTAAAGAGGGCCAAGGAAGAGATAAAAGAAGAGGCGGTCGAGATAGCAATGGAACTCGCCGAGAAGAAACTCAGGCAAAAGCTGACAAAAGAAGAGCAGTTAAAGCTGCTTGAAGAATCTTTATCCAAGATAGAGGGTAAAAATTGAAACCTGTAAAAGAAGCCAAAAAATATGCAAAAACTTTTATGAGTATCGTCGGGATGGAAGATGTGCCAAATGCATTAGCCGAACTTACTGTAATAGATAATATGATGTCAAAGAGCAAGGAGTTCAAGAGTCTTCTGCTGAATCCGGGATTTTCCCTTGCTGATAAGGAAAAGGCTCTAAGACCGGTTGCCGACAGGATAAAACTTTCCGAAAAGATGCTGAAGTTTATAGTTCATCTTACAGAGGTCAGGGTGATTGCCGCACTGCCTCAGATAATAAAGATAGCTACAGACATCTATCTCGAGAAGAAGAAGCGTGCAAAGGCGACTGTCCTGACTCCGGTAGAGATAAGCAAAAGCCATGAGGAGAGGCTTAAGGCTTCATTGAAGAAATTAATAGAAAGAGATGTTGATATAGAGTTTGTAATGGATCCTTCCTTGCTCGGAGGAGTCCTTGTAAAGGTGGGCAGTACGATGTATGACAGCAGCATAAAAGGCCAGCTAAGGCTTTTAAAAGATGAGCTTATAAAGGGGTGATGAAATGGAGATTAAAGTTGAGGAGATAAGTGAACTTTTAAGAAAACAGATAACCGATTTCGAGAAGAAGGTTGATGTCAGCGAGGTCGGTTCTGTCATATCAGTTGGTGACGGTATCGCCAGAGTATATGGATTAGAGAAATGTATGGCATCGGAACTTCTTGAATTCCCGAACGGTGTTATGGGAATGGCTCTTAACCTTGAGGAAGATACAGTTGGAGCGGTTCTTTTCGGTGAGGATTCACTTATCCATGAAGGTGACGTTGTAAAACGTACCGGAAAGATTATGTCTGTACCTGTTGGCGATGCGATGAGGGGAAGGGTCGTCAATGCAATAGGCCAGCCTATAGACGGGAAAGGACCCATCAATACAAAAGAAACAAGAATTGTCGACGTTGTCGCGCCTGGTATAGTTGACAGGCAGCCTGTCAGTGAGCCTATGCAGACGGGACTCAAGGCAATTGACTCCATGATTCCCATCGGAAGAGGACAGAGAGAACTTATTATCGGTGACCGCCAGGTAGGAAAGACAGCAGTAGGTATTGATGCGATCATCAACCAGAAGGGCGGAGACGTTACATGCATATATGTTGCAATCGGACAGAAACGCGCCAATATTGCACGTGTTATGAAGACACTTGAAGAAAACGGTGCAATGGAGCATACCATTATAGTTATGGCAACCGCCAGTGAACCTGCGCCGCTTCAATACATAGCGCCGTATACAGGCTGTGCAATGGGAGAATATTTCAGGGATAACGGAAAACATGCGCTGATTATATATGATGACCTCAGCAAGCAGGCCACAGCGTACAGACAGCTTTCACTCCTTCTCAGACGTCCTCCAGGCCGTGAGGCGTTCCCGGGTGATGTCTTCTACCTCCATTCAAGACTGCTCGAAAGGGCTGCTAAACTTTCAAAGGAACTCGGTGGAGGCTCTTTGACAGCGCTGCCGATTATCGAGACGCAGGCAGGTGATGTTTCCGGTTATATTCCGACAAATGTTATTTCAATTACAGATGGACAGATCTATCTTGAACCCGAACTTTTCTATGCAGGTGTAAGACCCGCTGTTAACGTCGGACTTTCGGTCAGCCGTGTTGGCGGCGCAGCGCAGACAAAGGCCATGAAACAGGTTGCCGGAACGCTCAGACTTGACCTTGCGCAGTTCAGGGAACTTGCCGCATTTGCACAGTTCGGCAGCGATCTCGACAAGGCGACCCTTGCTCAGATAGAAAGAGGGAAGAGGATGGTCGAGCTCCTGAAACAGGATCAGTATATCCCGATGACAATGGAAGAACAGGTTATTCTTTTATTTGCAGGCACACAGGGGTTTATTGACGATGTTCCGGTTGAATCAGTGAGGAAATTTGAGGAAGAGTTCCTGCGTTATATCAGGGACCGCAAGGCTGATTTAAAAAATGAACTGGCGTCAAAGAAAGCAATTGACGATGACTTAAAAACCAAGCTTACTCAGGCAATTGAAGAATTCAAGAAAGGATTTCAAGCATAGGAGGGAAATGCAAAATTCAAACATCAAAAATCAAAATTGTGGATTAAAGATTAATTTGGATAATTATTCCTTGATTTTGAATTTTTAACTTTGAATTTTGAATTAAAGAAATGCCGACTTTAAGAGATATAAAAAGAAGGATAAAAGCGGTTCAGAGTACCAGCAAGATAACAAAGGCCATGAAGATGGTGGCTGCTGCGAAGTTCAGAAAGGCGCAGCAGAGGATGTTCGAGATGAGGCCGTATGCAGAAAGGATGAATGAAGTCCTTTCCAACCTTGCATCCGGAGCCGAAGGCGAACTCCATCCGCTGCTGGCGGTCAGACCCCGAAGAAAAATTGAAGTCCTGGTCATAACGAGCGACAGAGGACTCTGCGGGGCGTTCAATTCCAATATTCTCAAGGCTGCTTCAAGGCATGTATCCCAGTTGACAAAAGAAGGATTCGAGGTCAGTATCAGTTCTGTCGGAAGAAAATCGAGAGATTATCACAAAAGGAGAAATATTCAACTGCGGAAGGCATGGACAGGCATCTCAGGCAAAATATCATATCCGAATGCCCAGGAGATTGCCGCTGAGGTTATCGAGAATTACACGAATGAGACTGTCGATGAAGTCATAATTATCTATAATGAGTTCAAATCTGTTATAGCGCAGAAGGTAGTCATCACAAGGCTGCTCCCGCTTGCGCCGATTGAAGTGAGCGGAGAAACACTGCCTGTATTTAATGTTATATACGAGCCCTCCAAACAGGAGATATTCAGCAGGCTGGTGCCGAAGAATGTGGAGATACAGATATTCAGGGCGCTGCTCGAGTCCCAGGCATCTGAAGAAGCAGCAAGAATGGCAGCAATGGAAAATGCAACAAAGGCAGCCAATGATATGATCGACTCACTCTCACTCCAGTATAACAAGGCAAGGCAGGCATCAATCACAAAAGAGCTTATGGACATTGTTGGAGGCGTCGAGGCATTAAAAGGATGATGCAAAATTTAAAGAGCAAAATGCAAAATTATGGAAGAATAAATTCCCTAATTTTTAATTTTAAATTTTTAACTTTGAATTTTATTTTGGGGGTTTAGGATGAGCAATATAGGAAAAGTTTCACAGGTTATCGGAGCAGTTGTTGATGTCGAATTCGAAGACAAGATGCCTGAAATACTTAATGCGGTGGTCATTGATCAAAAGGGAGATTCTGCAAAAGGCATTCCTGATATCAAGATTACCTTAGAGGTTGCAGCACATCTCGGGGATAACAAGGTAAGGACTGTTGCAATGTCTGCAACTGACGGACTTGTCAGGGGAACGCCTGCTGTTGATACAGGACAACCTATAGCAGTTCCTGTCGGAAAGGCATCACTCGGAAGGATCATGAATGTTATCGGCGAAGGTGTTGACAAACTCGGTCCCATCAGCGCTGAAGTAAAGCTGCCGATACACAGACCTGCCCCGGATTTTGTCGAGCAGGAACCGACAACACAGGTTTTTGAGACCGGCGTTAAGGTCTTTGACCTCCTTGTTCCGTTCGTCAGAGGCGGTAAGATGGGGATGTTCGGTGGAGCAGGGGTCGGTAAGACTGTTGTCATTATGGAAATGATACATAATATCGCAATGAAGCACGGTGGTGTTTCGGTTTTTGCGGGCGTAGGTGAAAGGACCAGAGAGGGCAACGACCTTTATGGCGAAATGAAGCATTCAGGCGTTCTCGAAAAGGTTGCGCTTATCTATGGTCAGATGAACGAGCCTCCCGGAGCAAGGGCAAGGGTTGCGCTCACTGCCCTGACCTGTGCTGAGTATTTCAGGGACGAAGGACAGGATGTTCTCATATTTATTGATAATATTTTCAGATATACGCTCGCCGGCTCCGAGCTTTCGGCCCTCCTCGGCAGAATGCCTTCTGCTGTCGGATACCAGCCGACCCTCGGGACCGACATGGGTATTCTGCAGGAAAGGATAACAACCACAAAGAAGGGCGCTATCACATCGATGCAGGCGATCTATGTCCCTGCCGACGACCTTACAGACCCTGCTGTTGCCACTGCCTTTACACACCTGGACGGGACGGTCGTTCTCTCGAGGCAGATCGCTGAACTCGGCATTTACCCTGCTGTCGACCCGCTCGATTCCACATCCAGAATCCTTGATCCCAAAATTCTTGGCGAAGAGCATTATGCGGTTGCAAGAAGTGTGCAGAAGATACTTCAGAGGTATAAAGAGCTGCAGGACATTATCGCGATCCTCGGTATGGAAGAGCTCTCCGAAGATGATAAACTGATCGTTTCAAGGGCAAGGAAGATGCAGAGGTTCCTCAGCCAGCCGTTCCATGTTGCAGAGGTATTCACCGGGACGCCGGGCAAATATGTCAAGGTTGCAGATACAATAAAAGGCTTTAAGGCTATAGTGGACGGACAATACGACGACGTGCCTGAACAGGCGTTCTATATGGTCGGCGGAATCGAGGAAGTTGAAGAAAAGGCCAAGAAGCTCGGCTGGTCGAGGTAGGAATAATGGCAGAAGGCAAAATTCTTCTTGAGATAGTTACTCCACAGGGCCTTGTATTCAGCGAGGAGGTGGACGAAGTCACCGCAAGCGGAAGCGAGGGAGAATTCGGTGTTCTGCCCGGTCATGTTCCCTTTGTCACAACTCTTAAGATCGGCATGCTTTTATGCAAGAAAGGGAATGAGACAAAGATATTCTTTGTGAACTGGGGATACGCTGAAATAAGCGCTGATAAGGTTTTAATACTTGCGGACAGCGCTGAAAAGTCTGATGAAATAGATGTTGAAAGGGCAAAAGCTGCCATGAAAAGGGCTGAGGAGAGGCTCAAAAAGGCCGAGGATATTGATTTTGCCAGGGCTGAATCCGCACTTGAAAGGGCAGTTACAAGGATACAGATAGCAGAGATAAAAAAAGTGAAATAAGTTTTTTCTCTGAAAAGATTTCAAAAAGGGCTTGAAATACGTTCAAGCCCTTTTTTTTTGCAGGATGAATGCCTGCCGCATAATATTATTTTAGGCATACATTTCTTTTGAGTATAATTATGGACATTGCAGGATTTTTTAAAGTATAATCTTAATGCGTTGTTAAGAAAGGATCTGAATGCGCCTTAAAAGAATCAGTATACTGTGCATACTGTTTATTTTTTTGATTTATCCTTTTACGCCTGCCCTCGCAATATCCGAAGAAGAAAAGACTTTCCTTGAGATGTATTTCAAACCTGAAGAGCTTCAGATAATATCAGCCACAAGGAGCCTCAAGTCCATATCTCGTGTTGCCGAGAACATATCGGTTGTCACTGCCGATGATATCGAACTCATGAATGCCCATACCGTTGCAGAGGCTTTATATAATGTTACAGGAATTGAAATAATCGGTTTTGTCGGACCTGGAGCGCAGGGGCTTGCAGGAATACACGGCGCTGATTATACAAGGGTTGCGGTGCTGCTCGACGGGGTCCCCATCCAGAATGCGAGCAATGGGTTTGCCCTCGGCATCCTGCCTGTTCAGATGATAGAGAAGATAGAGATCATCAAGGGGCCTGCTTCGTCAATATGGGGGTCATCATTCGGAGGCGTGATCAATATAATCACAAAATCGGTTAAAGAAGGCGACCATATCAGCGCGACAGTATATGCATCCGGAGGAGAGCGGAACACGAGCGACTTAAGGGCAGAGATATCCGGCAGGAGAGACAATCTCGGCATATATCTCTACAGCGGCACAATGAACTCCGACGGTCTCAGGAACAGGCACGAGTTCTGGCACAACAACTTCTTCTCAAAGGTCACGCTCGATGCAGGGGAAAAGACAAGGATGGATATCTCATTCCTTTATCACAAGAGCGACAGCGTGCAGTGGGATTATCTTGACTTTGGATGGGATGCCTATGATGCCTATGTTTTCGAGCATATTTACGGCAGGGCAGCGCTCCGGACCGAGCTTCACAAATATATTGACCTGAATGTCTCTGCATGGATGTTCCTCATGAATGACGGCATATACGAAAATACTGCAAGCACAGAGCAGAGGATATGGGATGCTGATTCACACTTCGACAAGTACGGCTTCAGCGGGAGCCTCACATGGAGGGCGGGTGTGCATACTATTGTCGCTGGAACCGATATAATGAACGGAAGATTCAGGACGAGCGCCAGTAAGGGAGATGTGTTTAAACAGAGGAAATACGCCTTTTACATCAATGACACCATCTCCATCAATAAGCTGAGCATTACCCCTGGCCTGAGATATGACAACTCTAACCTCGGCGGAGATATCTTAAGTCCGGGTCTCGGGATAACTTATCTTGTCTCAAAGGACCTTCTCTTCAGGGCGCTTGTATCGCGTGGATTCCATGATCCCAAGATTACAGATACTATTGATGACCCGATCAATGGATTTGTCGGAAATCCTGATATCGAGCCGGAGAAGATATGGACATATCAGTTAGGAGCGGAGGCTAATCTGAAGGATATCCTCAGGATTAAGCTCACCCTTTTCAGGCATGACATAGAGGATATCATATTAGATAAGGAACTGGGAGGAGGGATGTTTACTGTTGAAAACGCCGGCAGACAGAGGACCATCGGAGGGGAGTTTGAGATAACCACAAAGACATACAGGGGGTTCACTTTTAAATGCGGATTCCACTATGAAAGAATAAAGCTCCTTGATTTCAGCGATGTAAGATGGTTTGGTGTCACAAGACAGTATGGCTTGAATTCATCTCTAACATACAGCAGCGGCAATGGTCTCAGGGCGATGCTGAAGGGCCATTATCTCTGGTGGCATGCACCGAAGTTCTGGGAGGCAAGGTATAATGGATTCATACTGGACTTCAATATCATAAAAGAGATACTGAAGATGAAGGGCACATCACTTGAGGCGTTCTTCACCGCCCACAATATCCTCGACAGCTCAAGCTATAATGACACTTTCACGAGGAATCCTCACAGGTGGATAGAGGCGGGAATGAGGTATAGATTTTAGATTCGCAAACCCTTTTCAAGGGCTTATAGTCTATAAACAGGGAGGGAGAAAGAGATGGCAGCAACTAAAAAAACCGGCGTCAAAAAAGTGAGCAAAGGCACCACAAAGAAAAAGACTGCAAAGGCAAGGTGCTGTACAGCCGCAGCCATATCCATAAGATAAGAAGGCATCTGAAAGGGAGGGCATCTGCCCTCCCGATTTTTTTATGCAATGAACATATCGAAATATTGCAAGATATATCCTTCCGGCAAAAACCTCCATAACGTAATCCTTTATTCCACAAAGAATGCGGCCATGGCCGGCATGCCGAAGGCAATGGCCGAAGCCCTGCCTTATGCGGAGATGAGCGGTGAAGACAGGAAGACATTAAGGAAATTAGGCTTTCTTGTAAATGACCCTGAGAAGGAAAGAAAGGAAATGCTCGGATACATAGATGAATTGAACGGGCTGGACAATTCTCTGAATATCAAGCTGGTCATGAACCTCGACTGCAACCTCGCATGCAGATACTGTTTCGAGGGTGTAAGGAAGGGCAGGTTCTACATGACAAAGCAGACTGCGGATGATTTTGTGGAGTTTGTGAAGACAATAATAAACTCACAAAAGAAGGCATTTCCTCCAGGCAGGTCTGTCATTCCGACTTGTTCGGTCGTAGCGACTCTCAGCGAAGACTCGCATCGAGAATCTTTCTTAATGACTGCTTGTAATCAGGAAGGATGCCGGACAAGCCGGCATGACAAAAAAAATAGGGTTTTCAAAAAAACTGCAATGTCAGCGATCGAAGAGATATTGATCATATTTTACGGTGGTGAGCCTCTCATGAGCAGGGATCTTATCATATATATATCCGCAAAACTTAAATCTTTTGCCAAAGACAGGGGAATTCGGTTCAGATCCTATCTTGTAACAAACGGCACACTGCTGACAAAAGAGACCGTAAAGATGCTTAAACCCCTCGGGCTGAAGGAGGCATATATAACAATAGACGGCCCAAAGGACATCCATGACAGTTTCAGGCCTTACAAAACAGCCAAGGGGAGTTTTGAAACAATCATAAGGAATGTAAAGGACATATGCAACATGATCGATGTCCGGCTTGGAGGCAATTTCTTAAGGGACAATTTCGAAAGGTTTCCGGAACTGCTCGATTATCTTTTTGACAACGGGCTAAAACCCCCGGTCATCCCGGCTGTGCAGTTCTTTCCTGTTGTCGCCGAGAGCGCAGGGTTCGGCCCGCCTGATTTTAATGAAGGCTGCGCCTCGGTGAATGAACCATGGCTGTTTGAGGCATCCCTGTTTCTCAGGGAAGAGATACTGAAGAGGGGCTTCCGCCTTGGGAGGACAGCGCCGGGTCTCTGCATGATGGAGTATGAGAACAGTATTCTGGTGAATCATGACGGGAGCATCCACAAATGTCCGGGCTTGATCGGCAGGGAAGAATTCAGGATCGGCGATATATGGAGAGGGACCAAGGATTACAGAAAGTCTCATTGCCTCGACAACTGGAAGAACGACGAATGTCTGGATTGCGCTTATCTGCCCCTGTGCTTCGGGGGATGCAGGTATATGAAACTGATGCGCGACGGGGATATGAACGGAGTCGACTGCAAGAGGCCTTATTTTGATGCCGCATTAGAGACATTGATAGACCAGGATATAAGATATGGTCTGATAGCCGGGTGATACAGTGTAACCGGAAGACCGGTATTTTATTTTTGGGGGATCGGGTTTTTAAGGTGATTTTCTAAAAATTTTATTTTGCTCTGATAATACAAAATGGTAAAGTTATTTATCGGGCAATCGGCTTATGGATAATATTTGTCCGGAAATAACTTTTTCTGGTGACGGATGGTAAAAAGGAAATTTTTCCTCACAACAGCAGTTTTGCTGCTTCTGTTGTTTAATGCCGCTGTTTCAGAATCTTTTGAAATAGTGGTTCTGAAAAGCGCTGAGATCAGGCCGTACAACGAGGCGCTGGAAGGGTTCAGAACCACATGCGGCTGTACGGTGGAAGAGATGCTCCTGTCGGAAAATCATGGAGATATCGGCATGAGAATTAGAGCGAAGAACCCTGATGCGATTTTTGCAATCGGCATAGACGCCCTTAGAAATGTAACTGCAATCAAGGATACCCCGGTTATTTATACAATGGTGCCCCGGTCATTGCCTGACAACACCGGCCAGAGGAATATATCAGGTATCAGCATGTTTATTTCACCATCCAGACAATTCGACACCATCCTCGAACTCTTTCCGAAAACAAAACGTATCGGCATCGTATATGACCCAGTGAGAACGAATGCTCTTGTTAATGAGGCTGTTAATGCCGCAAGGACAAAAGGCATCGAAATGGTCGTAAGAAAAGCTCGCGGGGCATACGATGTCCCGGCGCTGATAGACGACATGGAGGACAGGATTGATGTATTCTGGATGCTGCCGGATACAACCGTCATTAATCCCGAAACGGTAAATTACATGCTCCTCTTTTCATTCAGGAATAAGGTGCCTGTATTCACCTTTTCGAAAAAATATGTGGAGATGGGGGCGCTTGCAGCCCTTGATATCGTGCCGTTTGACATGGGGGCGCAGGCAGGGGAGATAATAAGAAAGCTTCTCGATGATGGGAAAGTGAAGTCTCCTGTAAGAGCTGACGCAAGGAAAACGGTGCTGACCATAAACAGGAAGGTCGCAAGGAAGCTCGGGATAAAGATAAGGGATGAAATCATGAACAGGGCGGAAAATGTTGATTGACCGATTCAAGAGAAGTTTCAGCTTCAAGGTATTCAAGGCGTTTGCCTATTCGATCATGATCGTATCGGCAGTTTTCACGACTTTTTTTATTTATTACCAGTCAAACGCCGCAAAGGAAAAGCTGACCAGAGAGGGCAGGATGCTCGCAGATCTGCTGGCTCGCAGCTCAAGGACAGGGGTCTTTGCCGAGAACAGTGATTTACTGAAGGACGCCGTGCAGGGCATCATGAGCCAGAGGAATGTGCTGTCCGTCACCATATATTCCGATAACATGAATGTTCTTTATTTCGACTGGAAAGAACGGCACGGCAAGAGCGCTGCCGATATATCAGGCCATGCCGGGGAAAATACCGCATCAGGACAATCCATAAGCAGGTCATACGGTGTGGTTGAAAGAAAGGACACCATCGAGTTCCTTTCGCCGGTGATACTTGAGCTTCCCTCCAATGTCGAGGAGGCCCTCTATTTCGATAATGTTGCAACGGGAAAAACAGAAAAGATTATCGGGCAGGTAAAAGTCGTTATGGACAAACATGTCCTGAGGGAGGAGATGACATCCATCCTGTTGAGGAATGTACTTATTGCAACTGTATTTATATTTTCCGGCGCAATAATAATTTATATATCAATAAAAAGGGTCACAAGGCCTCTCAGGAGCCTGACCGAAGCGGCCAGATCGCTCGGCATGGGAGAGTCGGTCGAAAAGGTTCCTGTCGAATCGACTGACGAGATAGGCAATCTCGCCACTGCCTTTAACATCATGTCGGAGAATCTGAGGAAGAGGGAAGAGGAAAAGCAGATACTCGAAGGGCAGCTCAGACATGCACAGAAAATGGAGGCGGTCGGAACATTGGCAAGGGGGATCGCCCATGACTTCAATAATATCCTTGCGACTGTCAGAGGGGCTATTTACATACTTGAGAAGAAGTTCGATGAACACAATCCCCTGAGGCGTTATATTCAGCAGATACATAATTCCATAACAAGGGCAAAAAAGCTCATTCAGGGACTGCTTGTTTTCAGCAGGACACAGTCTATAAACACAGTCCCGGTGGATATCAACAATCTTATTATTACATTAAAGCCCATGCTCGCCGGCATTGCAGGAGATAAAATTGAACTGGAAATCCTCTGTTCGGAAGAAGCCTTAATAATAAAGGCGGATGCTGTCCAGATGGAGCAGGTGCTGATGAACCTGTGTATGAATGCAAAAGACGCAATGCCTGATGGAGGTCTTCTGAGGATTGAGACAAGAAAGGTTTCAGGAGCCGGAATGCGGGATGCTGCATATGCGCTGCGTGGGGGAACCGGATTGGAGCCCGGCATCTGGAAGGAGCTTGAAGGAGATTTCTGCGAAATTTCGGTATCTGATACCGGAACCGGAATCGATGACGAGATAAAAGAAAGGATTTTTGAGCCGTTTTTCACCACAAAAGAGGTTGGAAAGGGGACCGGCTTAGGGCTTGCAATTGTTTACGGTATAATTGAGCAGCACTATGGTTATATTAATTTGCATACACAAAAGGGAGAGGGAACAGTGTTCAGGATATGGTTACCCTTGATTCAGGACACTGCGGAAGATACCGGGATGAGGAGAGATGATTTCAGTTGAAGTCAATTGAGACAGGCATTGATTGAGAGGTATGAGTGAATGAAAAAGATAATGATCGTGGATGATGACCGCGATTTGAGGTCCATTGTCAGGGATGTTTTAAGTGAGGAGGGTTTTTCCATTACTGAAGCAAAGGACGGTATGAACGCTGTAAGGATGTTCAGGGAGCAATCGCCGGATGCTGTTCTTCTCGATATGAAAATGCCTTATATGAACGGCATCGAGACTCTGCAGGAACTTAAAAAAATGGACAGCAGTGTCCCGGTTATAATCCTGACCGCACATGGAGACATACCAACGGCTGTTGAGGCGATCAAGTGCGGGGCATATGATTTTGCCATCAAACCTCCTGAATTCGACAGGCTTGTAATTATGCTTAAAAGGGCGGTCGAAAGACGCGAACTCGAGATGGAGGTCCTGCGTTCAAGTA
Source organism: Nitrospirota bacterium (assembly GCA_040753635.1). Lineage (GTDB taxonomy): Bacteria > Nitrospirota > Thermodesulfovibrionia > Thermodesulfovibrionales > UBA6898 > JBFMDL01. Next base: position 20,433 of record JBFMDL010000016.1, read on the forward strand.
CCGCACTGAAGGCGTCCCTGGAAAACATGTTCGGGAAAAGCCCGGCGATAAGAACTGTCGTGGGTCAGATTGAGCAGGTTGCCCGGACCGACTTCTCTGTAATTATCGAGGGTGAAACAGGGACAGGAAAGTCCGTAGTTGCCAGCGCTATTCATAGTCTGAGCAGAAGGGAGGACAAACCATTTGTGAGCGTGGACATCGGACTGATACCCGACCTTCTTGTCGAGAGCGAACTCTTCGGATATAAAAAAGGCGCTTTCACAGGAGCTGACAGGGATAAGGCCGGCTATTTTGAGACAGCACATAAAGGGACGATCTTTATTGATGAGATGGAAAACATGTCTCCGCATATGCAGGCAAAACTCCTGAGTTTCATCGAAAAGAAGAAGATGTATCCGCTCGGCAGTACAAACCCCGTTGACGTGGATGTGCGAATTATAGCTGCGACTAACAAGGATATCAGGAAAAGCGTGATAAAAAAGGAATTCAGGGAAGACCTCTTTTACCGTATAGGTGAATTCATTATTGCGCTGCCGCCTCTGAGAAAGAGGGTGGAAGACATACCTTTTTTTGTAAATAAATTCGCTTTTGAGGCTTGTACGGAAATGAACAGGCAGATCAAGGAGATTGCCGGCGATGCGATTGACGTGCTGATGAAACATGACTGGCCCGGCAACTTGCGGGAATTAAAAAATGTTGTAAGGAGAGCTGTCCTTTTAATGGACAGCGATATCATGAGGAAGGAATGCATAGATAGCCTTCTTCTTCAAAAAAGTGATGATAGATTCTGTACACGCCCTTCGTCTCTTAAAGACGCCCTGAAGGAAGTTGAAAAACAGATGATAATCGATGCCCTGAAAAAAGCCGGAGGGAATAAGGCCGGGGCGGCTGATTTGCTGGGTGTGAGTTATCAGCATATATACAATAAAATAAAAGAATATGAGATAAGATGACACATCTGTCAGAAGTTATCAATAAGCGCAACTTTCAAAACTTTTGAATATTTATCAAAACTTTTGATAGTTTTATAGTCTCCGGTCAGAGTATCCACGCCTTTAACTGCCTGTAAAATAAGGATTTGTTTTTGTTGAGTCAACTGGCATTTCCCTTGCATATAAAAGTAAAAATAATTTAATCGAGAGGAAGAGGCTGTGACAAAAAAAATATTGATAGTCGATGACGACCAGAGCATTCTCAAATCGTTTTCATATCTGTTCAGCAGTAATGAGACGATGGTGGTTATGTGCAAAGGTCTGGAAGAGGCCATGGCAGCAGTTTCTCATTATACATTCGATCTGGTGATTTCTGATATAAGATTGGGCGGATCCAGTGACAGGGAGGGGCTTGAACTGCTCAGTTATGTTAAAAAAATATGCCCGAGGACAGCGGTAATATTGATGACTGCTTACAGCTCGCAACATATAAGAGAAGATGCTTACTGGCGGGGAGCTTTTCATTACTACGAAAAACCGATAGATTTGATCCACCTGGATTCAAAGGTAAAGTCGCTGGGGATTAACCTGCTTTCTTCATAGATGAAGGATTATCCGAAAAATGTAAAAGAGAGTATAAAAAATTTAACCGGCGGGGAGAACTATATGGCAAATACATCATCATCACAAAGCATTCAGAAGGATTCAAACAGTCAGAAGGGGGAACTTGAGAATCTTTCGGCTGTTTTCGACCATTTACCGGCTGCGGTATATCTCCAGGCAAGAGATTACTCTATCAGATATGCGAACCGCTTTTTCCGGGAGCATTTTAACGGCCGGAATTACAGATACTGCTATGAGATTTATCATGGCCGCAGTAAACCGTGCATAATATGTCCTACATCAGGGATATTTGAAACAGGCGCCCCTCACAAGAGGGAATGGAAAGGTCCGGACGACCGTATGTATCAGATCTACGGTTATCCTTTCGCAGGCGCATATGGTGAAGAACTTGTGCTTAAGCTGGGAATCGATATAACCGAACAGAAGGAAATGTCGGCAGAGGCCGGCAAAATCAGAAATCTTGAATCACTGAGGATACTTGCCGGAGGCATTGCCCATGATTTTAATAACCTTCTTACTTCCATACTGGGGAATATATCACTTGCAAAAATGATTTCAAATCCCGAGGACAAGATATTCAATATACTCTCAGATGCTGAAAGGACATCTTTAATGGCCAGGGATTTAATTCATCAGCTATCCATGTTTGCACAGCATGTGAGGCCTTTCAAGGTGACGGTTGATATTTCGAACTTATTGAAGGAGACGACAGTCGCTTTATTGAACGGTTCAAACGTGAGCTGCGAATTTGTATGTCATGAAAATCTCTGGCCCGTTGATGTTGATATCGAACAGATCTGTCAGGTCATCTGCGAACTTGTTGTTAACGGATGCGAGTCTCTGCCTAAAGGAGGAGTTATAAAAGTACATGCCGCCAATACTGTAGTGAACGCCGGGGATGAGATCCCTTTAAGCGCAGGCAGATATATAAAGATATCATTTAAAGACAACGGCAGAGGAATACCGAGGGAATCTCTTCTCAGGATATTTGACCCGTATTTTACGACCAAGGAGATGGGAACACGAAAAGGCGTCGGTCTCGGCCTTGCTATATGTTATTCAATAATTAAGAATCACGGCGGATATCTTACAGCGGAATCCGGGCCTGGTTTTGGAACGGTTTTTACTATCTATCTGCCCGCTTCCCGGAATGAGTTTTATCTGAAGAATAAATAGAAAAGACGACAGAAGAGATTCCCTTATGGAAGGGATATTAAGATGAGCATCATTAAATAGAGTCAAAACTCTGTATCGGGGAGAAAAGATAAAAAGAATGAATTTCATGAACAAAAAGAAGGTTGTCGATATACATATACAGGTATTCGGACTCGGTGATTCGGGTAAGGGATGCTTTATATCCAAAGATTTTATTTTCAGCAACACATTCATTTCAATGCTTATGGCCCTCAAGGTTGATTCTTTCAACCTGAGTGATGAAAAAATAAAGAATGTCCTGCTCAACACCATAGATACTTCCGAAAAGATAGACTGTGCAGTTCTGCTTGCGATTGACGGGGTGCACAAAAACGGCAAGTTTATCCTCTCCGAGTCGCAGATCGTCATCCCGAATGATTATGTAATCGACCTTGTAAAAGACAATAAAAGGCTGCTTTTCGGGGCATCCGTGCATCCGTATCGCGAGGCTAAGCAGATGCTGTCAGAAACCGAGAGGTGTATCAATGAAGGCGCGGTTCTTTTCCATTGGATACCCTCAAGCCAGCAGATAAATCCCGAGGACGAAAGATGCATTCCTTTTTATATCCGTCTTGTAAGAGGAGGCATCCCCCTGATCTGCAACACAGGTGAGGAATTCTCAAGGACTTCATCCCTGATTAACGGCAACAGCAACAGGTTCAATGACATCAGGAGACTCATAAAAGCCCTTGATATCGGATTGAAGATTATTGTATCTCAGGGTTCATTCACGTATCACGCTCAGCCTTTTCAACATTTAGGCAGAAACACGTTTGAAGAACTAATGGGAATGCTCAGGGTTTCCGAGGAGAAAAAGTGGAATCTTTACGCAGACATATCATCTTTCTGCACCCCTTCACGCATAACATATCTTGAAAGGATTAAGAAGGAAATAGACAACGGCAACATAAGCCGGAAAAGATTCCTTTACGGAAGCGGGTTCCCTACTCCGGTAGTCGATATAAACATCCTCAGGAAATCTCTCAATCCCAATGAACTGCTGAAATATATCAGACAGCAGAGGAATCTGCTGGATAACACCTATAACATCCTCAGGGAATTCGGCATACATGATTCGATATTCACAAATGCATGGGATGTCTTGAGGTTATAATTTTTTAAGGCTTCTCCGGTTTATGGGGGCCGGGATAGGGGCATATAATAAATAATAAATAAATAGGGACACATCCCATTTTCTTGCATAAAGAAAACATAAAAAATTGACCGCCTATTAAATGAGGATGAGATAAAATATGGAGGCAATATGAAAAACATAATAAAGATAATCAGCAGCATCATGATAGTGCTTCATCTTTTTACTGTCACAGCCTTTGCTGTTGATACCGTTACTTTCTATCACACTGACCCTGCTGGGACTCCTTTAGCCGTGAGTGATTCATCGGGCAACATTGTCTGGAAAGCTGATTACAAACCCTTCGGGGAGGAACAGGCAATAGAAGCAACTACCGAGAATTACAAGATGTTTGTAGGGAAGGAAAAGGACAAAGAGACAGGGCTTTATTACTTTGGGGCAAGGTACCTGAGTGACAGGATTGGCAGGTTTACGAGTGTTGATCCTGTCGGGCCGGTTGATGAGAAGACCGGGAAAGTGAATGAGAAGATGCTCCTGAATCCTCAGAAGATGAACAGATACTCATATGCGATCAACAATCCGTATAGGTATGTTGATCCAGATGGAAGAGATGTTTGGTCTATAGGGTTTGGTTCATCTTACTTTTTGGGCAATATTGGTCATCAAGCCCGCAAGGATCAACATGGCGTTGGCAAACAGGCTGGATTTGGCATTGCCTATGATACCAAAACAGGCGAGTTCTTCACTTTCGGAACAGGGGGCAAGGCTGACTCCGACGAAGGTAAGGTCTTGGGTGTCAACGCGGGCGTTGGACTCTTTGTCGGGCAATTGAAAGGGGATAAACAGGACTTCTTGGGCAAGTCACAGGAAGAATCGGTAACCCCAGGACTGTTTACTATTACGTCAGTTGAAACAGAAAGCGGCAAGAAAGGCACCACTTTTTCTTTTGGTGGAAAGGGGTTTGGCTTGTCGTATACATCAATCACGTCGGATACGTTTGACCTTGGGGACACATTGAGAGAAATATTTCAGCGCAATAAGGATACAAAGAAGCCATGATTGAAAACGACAGACCCCCGACGCTTATTATCTCACTTGGCTATATTCTAATTGCGTTAGCGATTGCCTGCACCCTATTCTTTTTTTGGGTTTCTGGGCAAACTACTCTTCAGCCCGTGCAGATATATTTTGTTGCAGGAATCACCACCTGGTATTTGCTTACCGGCATAGGCGTACTTCTTCAAACTGGATGGGGTTATTATTTATTGAAATCCTTTCTCTATTCGCTTCTTCTATCGTTCCCATTCGGCACGGTGATTGGATGGAAGCTGTTGGCTTACATGAAGAGAAATAATGTCAGGCGTTACTTCTTTCATGCAAAGTCATCATCAGCATGAGAAGCGGATGCGAAATGGGGGCATTTATTTAAGGATGACGAACGACACCGGCGCCGTGGTCTGGAAGGCGGATTACAAGCCCTTTGGAGAAGAACAGGCAATAACAGCAACTACCGAGAACTACAAAATGTTTGTCGGAAAAGAAAAGGACAAAGAGACAGGGTTGTATTACTTTGGGGCAAGGTATATGAGTGACAGGATTGGCAGGTTTACGAGTGTTGATCCTGTCGGGCCGGTTGATGAGAAGACCGGGAAGGTGGATGAAAAAATTCTAACAAATCCGCAGAAACTGAACAGATACTCATATGCAATCAATAACCCATATCGATTTGTCGATCCGGCTGGGAGAGAGGTAAGGTTGATCGCAAGAAGATTTAATATTAAAGAAAGAACTAAGGGGCAGGTGTACACACTTGATCGTTCCCAGCAAAGGGTTGTGCATACTAACTTGTGGGAGTCCAGTCATCAAACCGGGAAGGATTTCAATGAAGGCGCTGTCCTCTTACACTGGATACCCTCAATCCAGCAGATAAATCCTGAGGACTAAAAATGCATTATTTTTATACCCTTTATTAAAAAAAGGAGGGAATCATGCCGCAAAAACCACAAAGTCTGTCCGCACTAAATTTCGGACCTAAAAATAAGGTGTTTCCGTCTCCTGCAGACTGGCGGGACCAGTTCATCTACTTTCTGCTTATAGACAGGTTCGATAACGGCGACACTCATATACCTCCCTATAATCCGCAAACCACCCCGACCGGAAGGGATGATTCGGAAGGAGACAGGCGGCAGGGGGGAACCTTAAAGGGAATAACCGGGAAGCTGGATTACATCAGGGATCTCGGATGCACCACGATATGGTTGAGTCCCGTATTCAAGAACCGTAAGGAGATGGATACATATCACGGCTACGGCATACAGGATTATCTTGACGTGGACCCGAGATTCGGAACTATCACAGACCTTCAGAAACTCGTCAAAGAGGCCCATAAGAGAAATATGTATGTCATTCTGGATATTGTAATAAACCATACAGGGGACAACTGGGCCTATCCGGGGGGCTTTCCATATTACTACTGCGAGGGGAAAAGATTCGGCTTCGGCCACTGGAGAGAGACCGATCCGGCACAGGGAATACAGCGGCCTGATGACGCCGTATGGCCTTTGGAATTTCAGAATCCTGAATGGTACAGGAGGCAGGGAGAGATACAGCACTGGGATTCCTTTCCCGAGGCCAGGGATGGCGATTTCTGCTCACTCAAAGAACTCGACACCTCGAACAGGGAGGTTTTAAAGGCGCTTATAGATGTATATAAATACTGGATTGCGGTTGCGGACATCGACGGATACCGTCTGGATGCGGTCAAACATGTCGAAGACTCAAGCGCGGCTATCTTCTGCTCGGCCGTAAGGGAATACGCCCAGGGCATCGGCAAAAAAAACTTTTTTTTGTTCGGAGAGATCATCGGCGATGATAGATTTATAGACCGGTATATAGGACGCAATACCCGGATCCCCGGCAGCAACGAACGTTTTCCCTCACTCGATGCGGCGCTGGACTTTCCTTTATGGGGGGTTCTGGAAGGCGTAATCAAGGGCTTCACAAATCCGGCCGAATTAAGGGCAAGATACGAGAGTTTCAGGACCCTTTACAGCGACCACGGACAGGCAGGCCAGTATTTTGTGACCTTCGCCGACAACCACGACCAGATTGGAAGGTCGCCGAGGGGGAGGGTACTTCATAATAATCCCTTTCAGAAGCAGGCAACGCTCGCAATCGGCTATCTGCTCACAAGCATGGGTGTGCCTTGCATTTATTATGGCACGGAGCAGGGTTTTGACGGCGGGGGGAACCATGACAAATATATCAGGGAGTGCATGTTCGGCGGCAGATGGGGGGCGTTCAACACTACAGGGCATCATTTCTTCGACACAGAGAACCCGTTTTATAAAAATATCTCGGCTATAGCCGCGGTAAGACGGAAAGAGCCGGCGCTCAGGTACGGCAGGCAGTATTTCAGGGAGATATCAGGAAACGGTATTGATTTCGGCTATCCCATCGACGGCAGATGTACATTGGCCTACTCCAGGATACTCGATGATACGGAGATACTTGTTGTCATGAATCTTGATCCCAACCCGAGAAACGATTTTGTTACTGTTGATTCGTGTTTGACGCCGGAAGGCAAGAAAATGATAAATCTCCTGGATCTTTCGCGTATTTTTTCTGTAGGGGCTGCAGGTCATCGGCACACGGTCAAGGTGGAGCTTCTTCCTCATGAAATGGCGATATTGAAAATGGTTGAGGATTAGGGGCTATGAAGGTTTAGCTCTCGGTAACTTTTGCTTAAAAGAAGGAAATGCTGATGGAAAAGTCGCAGAGGATGCCGACAGGCTTGTATTTATTGTTCCATAAGATAGTTTCGGGAAGTCTTTAAGGAGTAATTTTGGTTCGATATGCTGTTCAGATCATCCGATAATTATTGAAAAAGGAGGTTTTAATGATTGATCTCAAGAATTGCAAGGTGAGGTGGGAGAGGGAAAATTATGTCCCTAAAAAGGTTTATGGCTTTGAATCTGCAGTTTATAAGGGCACACCAAAAGAAGCAGCCGAGAAATTTCTGAGAGAAAATCTCGAAACTCTGAAAATTACCGCATCTTTAAAAGATCTGAAGTTTGATAAAACAAGTGAAAGCCTCGGAGCCAAAACAGTTTTGTTTCAGCAGTACTATGAAGGCACGCCTGTTCACGGCGCATGGGTTGCAGTGCATATTGATAACCAGAACAAAGTATTCATGGTCAAGAACGATACTGTGCCGGTAGAGAAAATAGCAAGGAAAGTAACTAAAACAAAAACAGCCTTGATGCCCGGAAAGAAGATAGATAATATTATCAAAACCAAAATAAAAGAATATGGAATCCTGGACAGCCCTGTGAAGAAAGAGAACATGATATATGCAATTAAGGGTAATTTAAGGCGGGCATGGAAGGTCAGATTCGGCACAAAAAAACCTGCCGCTTCATGGATACTTTTTATCGATGCTGCCACAGGCCATATTATTGAGGAAAGGAATGTTTTAAGAAAGGCTTCAGGCGCAGGTCAGGTTTTTATGCCTAATCCGATCGTGACTCTTAACAGGGATGATCTCTATGACCTGAAAGATTCTGATCAGGGTGTTTTTAAAACTGCATATAAGAAAGTTGCGCTGAATGACCTTGCTCAGAGAGGATACCTTAAAGGGCCTTATGCAGACACAACAAATACTCCAAAGCCTGCAAGGTCATCAAACTATGAGTTTATTTACACCCGTTACGACGACAGATTTGAAGAGGTCATGGCTTATTATCATATAGATTCTGTCCAGAGATATATCCAGTCACTCGGGTTCACCGGCAATAAGGGAATACTGAACCGTCCTATTAAGGTAAATGCACATGGAGGAAAGGATGACAATTCCTATTATGATCCATCACCGAACAAGAGGGATTTAACATTTGGCGACGGAGGTGTGGATGACGCAGAGGAAGCTGATGTGATACTTCATGAATACGGTCATGCTATTCAGGATGCAATTATTCCCGGATTCGGTCAGACCAATGAAGGAAGGTCGATGGGAGAAGGTTTTGGAGACTATCTTGCGGCATCCTTTTTTTCGAAATACAAAAAAGGAACAAGGAAGATAAAATTCGCTGAGTGGGATGCAAAAGGCTATACAGGAGGCCCTTATGAATGCTTAAGGAGGCTCGACAGCAACAAACATTATCCTGAAGATATGGAAGGTGAAGAACATGCAGACGGTGAAATTTGGTCGGCATGTCTCTGGAAGGTGAGAAAACTCCTCGGCAGGAAAAAGGCGGATACAGTCATCCTCGAAAGCCATTTCTATCTCAGCCAGTATTGCGATTTTAAAGACGGCGCAGAGGCGATCATTATGGCGGAGAAGAATCTCTTCGGTGGTAAAAGGACAAAAGGACTGACGAAGATATTCAAGGACAGGGGGATATTATAAAGGGGGTTTAGCATGAAGACAGACGCTGTTTTTGAAGGTGGAGGAGTAAAGGGGATTGGACTGGTTGGCGCGGTCTCTGTCATCGAAAATGCAGGATATGAATTTGAAAACATTGCAGGGACTTCAGCAGGGGCAATTGTAGCTGCATTGCTTGCAGCCGGATACAAAGCGGAAGAAATTAAAAAAGAGATGGAAAGATTAAACTACAATGATTTCAAGGATGAAGGATTGCTCGATAAACTCGGGATTATCGGAAAGGGGCTCAGTATCGGATTTGAATATGGCATATATGAAGGAGAATATTTTGAGGCATGGCTCGAAAATCTGTTGCAGGCAAAAGGTAAAAAAACATTTGGTGATATAAGAACAGGTTATCCTGAAGAAAGATATAGATATAAGCTTCAGGTTATAGCCGCCGATATCACTGACAGAAAACTCCTCGTTCTTCCAGGCGCTCTGAAGGATTTTGGATATGACCCTGATCAGTTTAGTATCTCAAGGGCGGTCAGAATGAGCATGAGCATTCCGGTATTTTTTGAACCTGTTAAACTCAAGGACAACAGCGGGAGGGTACATTTTATTGTGGACGGTGGTGTTCTGAGCAATTACCCTATATGGCTTCTTGATGACGGTTCAAGCAATCCCGAATGGCCGACGTTCGGATTTAAACTGATAGAACCTGATAGGAGGGCATTGAAGCAGCAGGACAGGAATCCGATAAATAATCCTATAAGTTTCCTGAAGGCGATCATGGGCACCATGATGGATGCGCATGACAGTTACCATATATCCAAGTCAAAGGGAGATTATGACAGGACTATAGGGATACCGGTGGTCATCAATATGGACGGTATTGAAATAGAGATCAAGACGACTGATTTCGATATCACTAAGGATGAAAGTGAATTGCTTTTCAAAAATGGGGAGAAGGCTGCAGAGGATTTCCTGAAGACATGGGATTTCGAGGCATGGAAGAAAAGATACAGAATCAATGTGCAATAATTTATTAATTTTGAAGCTGAAGCTATAAAAAATCTGACAGGAGGCAATTATGAAAGGCAAGTTCCAGTTTTTTTACTTTTTTATCGCCGTGTTTGTCTTGGTCCTGAATACGGGATGTAACAGAGAAAAGGCTGAAGCAATAAAAATGGCTGCTGAAAAATTCAGAATCGAGGCTTCCGCCGCTATTGAAGAGATCAATAATCTTTTTCTCCTGAGCCTCAGCATGCCTTATGAGGAAGGCGAGGAAATCAATAAGATTGCTCTCGACCTTGAACGTGAGGGACAGATTGATGCGGAAAAACTCTCTTTTATAATGGGCGAGGCCGGGATCGGCCGGGCGACAGAGGAGAAGGTGAATCAGGAATTCGAGAAGATAAAGCAAGGCTATTATCAATTCGAGGTAATCTTTCGTTCCTTTCCAAAAGGCAGCCTCCTCGCGGTTGAAGCCGTAAAAAAGGCTGAGAAACATGCTATTAATCTTACGGTGCAGATGATAAATTTTGCAGATTTCCTTAAAAAATATCCATTACAGTTTACCGGCAGGAGATCGCTCATTATCGAAAAGATAACAGAAGCCAAACTTATTCAGGATCAGAATTTGAGAAGGGAAAAATTGTCATTAATAGCAAAAAGCATTGTGCAGTTAAGATACGAGGAGCAAAAAGCGAAAAAGGAGGCAATCTTGCAATGCCTTAAAGCTGCTGAAGCAGGGAAGCTCGTTGCCGAACTGATCCGGGATTATGACTCGCTGAGCATTGAAGAACTGCTGGGTTCAATCAGAAGCACCTTGAGTTTTATAGCGGAGATCAGCAGCAATCGTGATGCTGTGTCTTTACTTGAGAGATACAAGTCGGTGGAGACAGCGATAAAGGAAGACCCTTACTGGAAAGCAATACTTTCAGAAAAAATCATAAAGTAGGAGGTTAATCATGGACAGGGATGCAGAGATGCTCCAAAAAATGGGGAACGCAGTGGTAGATATGCAGGTTAAATACCGAAGCAGCGCCCTTAGCGAGAGGATGGCAATGAAGCCGGCAATGGAAGAGCTTCTCAATGACTATGCAGATTATCAGCTGCGACTGATCAAGGAGGGGGTTATTACGACCGAGGATGATTTGAAGGAGATGGACGATATCAAAAAAGAGATAGATCAGGCAGCAAAAACAGAGGATATCCTGAAGGCGATTGCAAAAACGATTGCATTTATAGCGACAAAGGTGTGAAGTGTGGTTTTCAGAAAATGACCAATTGCTGCAAGAAACTAATAGCATCATTGAAGTATTTATGATGCAGTGATTAATCTTTGAGCAAGGAGATAAAGATACTTTATCGCGCTTGTCTCTGTACAAAAAACAAATTGCGGATTTGTTCGGTTTCTCATGAAGGATCAAGAGAAAGTCATACTTGTCCAAAATAAAACTTTACAGAAGGCGGAATGCCTCGAAAACAGAATAAATCGACATGATTATTAAATGTCAGACCCCGACTTTGTTAAATAAACGCATTAACGGTAACTCTGTATTTGTGTTATTTCGTAATTGTTTGTGGATTGATTTTCAGGGTGTCGTTATTCTGTTTCCTCAACATCCCGCCTTCTTATTTATATTTGAAATTATTTTGGACAGCAATAAGAGAAAGTATAAATTGAACGGCGGATTACAGCAATTAATGAAAAGAGGGATTAATGGGTCATTTAATTAAAGATAAAAGAAAAATATGGCTGATTTTTGAATTTACGGCAGCGCTGCTGTTTTTCATTCTGATCTCTCCCATATCAGCTCAGAGACCTTTAAGAATGCAAGGCAAAGACGTTCCAAAAACAGACCTGATATTAATTGATACAAATATTTCCTCAATTAACAAAAAGGAGCCGGTGCTGCCTGTTATGATAAGGGCATCGAAATCAAAAGCCTACTCGGTTAAATTGACTATTCCGGTGATTGCTTCCCCGGACGGGGCTCCCGTTAATATGAAATACCTGATATATCCTGAGTATGCCGACATCCCGGTTAATGAAACAGGAATATTCAAGATAAGCTTTGATAAAGGGGAGCTTGAAAAAAGCGCGCAGGGGAAATATGTCTTTACTGTTTTAGTGTCGGCAGATAATGCAGAACCTGTTTTAAAGCAGATTAATATTTTGCTGAAGCCGTCCGGCAAAATTGCAGGTTATATGGAATGGGGCAGAGATAATTTATTCGCAGTCCTGTGGAATTTTCTGAAGATCATATCCGTTATCTTTATAATTTTCGTTTTTTCAGTCTTTGCATGGAAAGGCAGCCATTCATTGAATGTACTGCAGATAATAAATGAGACGGGAGAAAAGGGCGAGACCGAGGGAGTTGCCTCCGGCATTGACGACCTTCTGATCAAAAAATTGCAGGATATAAGAAAACTGAGCAGTTCTGAAGAAATCAAACATTATTGGGTGATTCCTCAGGAAAAAGACAGGCAGGGCGGCAGACTATCTACTGCAAGCGCAACAGTAATCAATATTGCAGGCGGTGAATCATTGCAGGAAGTCCAGAAAATAGGAGATATCTCGATCGGCGCATTTAAAATCCCCCTCGGTTCTATCATAGCGTTTATCACTAAATTCTTCGGAGGCAACTATGTTTCCGGAGTATTGCAAAAATACGGCAAGACAAATAAAATCGTGTTGCGCCTGGAGCAAAGACCTCCGATAATTAAAATATTCAGAAGTTCGGAGATAAATTATATTGAGGCCTCATGGGAAGCTGAAAAACTACCTGAAGGCGTTCCTCATGTCATTGAACAATTAGCCTATGAAATAATTCTTAAGCTGTCCAAAAAAGTCGACACAAATAACTGGGAGGCGTTTAAGAGCTTTTTAGAAGGCAATTATGCATATGAGGACTTCGAAAGGAACAGAACCAGAAGAGACCGGTTAAGATACGCTATATCCAGCTGGACTGAAAGCATTCGTCTGGATTCAAATTTTGCAAAGGCGCATTTCAATCTCGGTCTTGCTCTCGATATAGAAGGCAGGTATGAGGATGCGGTTTTCAGATATGAAAAGGCTATAAGTCTAAGCCCCGAATTGATCGGTGCAGAAGCGCATTACAGTTTGGCGAAATTGTACCGGGATATTTTCAGGGATGATAGTAAAACACTCGAAGAACTTAAAAAGGCTAAGACGATTGATGCAAGCCTGCCCGAAATATACAACCTTGAAGGGCTGATTTATTCAGGCAGGAAAGATGATAAAGCAGCAGCGGAATTATATGAAACAGCCATTAAAGCAGACATTAAAAATCCCGAGCCTGTTTTTTACTATAACCTCAGCATTGCCCAGTACTATTTGGGGATTGATAATCCGGTCTTTTATGATCAAGCGCAGAAAAATGCGGAACAGGCTTTGGAGATTTATTGGGAAAGGATACTTAAAAAATTTTATGGGGAAAATGCTCAGGGTATTTTTCAAGGCAGCGATAGATTAAAAGAAATTAATTATCTGCTGCGGGGAAGGGACAGAAATATTAAAAAGCTCCTCCAGACATTGGGCTGGATCCACAATAAAAAAGGCTCAAAATATATTGAAACAGGCAATTTAAACATTGCAAAATCGGAATATGAAAAGGCCCTAAGCTATTTTGAAAGCGCATTGACAATAGAGCCCGGGAATAAGGACATGCTCGACGGATATGGCGAAGCTCTGAGAGAAACAGGCCAGGCAGAAAAGGCGCTTATGATCCAGCGCCGTCCAATAAGATTATGGCCCGAATATGACAGGGGATATGATGAAATTTCGAAGACATTGAGAATTTTAAAGAACCCGGAAGAAATAATTGCTGCTTTTCAAAAAATTGCAAATGCCTTAAGAGACGATAGAGTTATCGGCGCTTTAAATACATATGACATTGCGGGGATAGAATCATTATTTGAAGAAATCCTCGGCCTGAAGGATGTATCACGATATGAAGATAAAATTTATGCGGCTTCATTGGGAGCCATATTACATTACCACTTCGGCAGTTCAAAGGACGGGGGAATAAAGAATATGGCGGAAGAGGCTGCATGCAAATATCTTGGAATGCTTTCGGTGTTAAAAGATGTCGGGATATTATTGGAACCCGAGGTCTTGCATATATACGGACTTGCTTTAACGAATATAGGATCATACGAGGATGCTATCAGATGTCTTGAAGATGCAGGCGGCAGATATGAAGAGGATCAGATTTTTGATCTTGCCGAATGTTACTCTGATATAGGAAAAGCCGGCCATCAGGCTAAATATTTTAAGATGGCAGACAATGCATACGGCATCGCAATAGAATATTATAAAAAGGGAAATCTTGCAAATGCTGCTGCTGAAGCCCATATTTCCCGCGCCGAGTGCCTTATTGACTGGGCAAAGAGCGGGGACTGGAATAAAATCGACTGGGCATTGGCGGAGTGCAACAAGGCTATTCAACTGGATAATAACAACTCCGGAGCATATCACGTAAAGGGCAACATATATTATAATTCCGGGCTGAATGATAAGGCGATTCCCCAGTACGAGATGGCAGTTGAAATTAACTATGAATTGCCTGGCGCACATTATAATCTCGGGCTGTGCTACTTAAATATGGGCGAGTATGAGCAGGCGTCAAGAGCATTTGAGGCAGCTATAATAATAGATGAACAGTACGCTGATCCCTATAATCTCAATAAACCCGACCCATATAGACGGCTCCCTGAATGCCTTGAGAAACAACGTAATCTGCCCAAGGCAATCGATATTCTGCAGAGGGCGGTAACTTTATTCCCAAAAAGCGCGAAATATAACTTATTGTTGGGAGAGTATCTACAGAAAACAGGACATTTTGATGAAGCAGCACAAAAGTATGAAAGCGGACTCAAAAGTGATCCGGAAAATAGACAAAGGCTCAAACATCTATTGCTTAACAACCTTGCGGATCTATATATACAACTTGGGGTATATGAAAACGAGGCATATAAGATGCTGAGAGAAGCGCTGATAATATGTAAAGAAGAAGTCAGAGGACAGAAACAAATCGCGCTCGAAAAAGATCTTTTAAAGATCAGGAATAATCTGGGATGGACATTATATCGCAAAAATATGTTTAAAAAAGCTGTCATGTTTCTTGAAGGGTCATTTAAATATTCGCTGGGGGATCCAAAGAATCACACAAGACTTGCTATGGCATATGAAAAGTATGCGGGACAATTTAAGGATATTAATATCGAAAAAACATATCTTGAGAAGGCAAAGGAACAGATGAAGATTGTTTCTGATCTCGGAGTTTTAGGAATTTAAAAAATTACCTTGTTAATATAGTCTACACCTATGGAGTCTGCCAGGGCCTTGTTGGTTATCCTGCCTTTGCAGGTGTTAAGGGCGCTTCTGATTGCAGGGTCTTCTTTTAAAGCCTTTTCAATTCCAGCGGAAGCAATGGTTTTGATATACGGAAGAGTCGCATTTGTCAGTGATATGGTGGATGTCCTCGGGAACGCACCCGGCATGTTTGCTACAGCATAATGAATGATGCCGTCGACTTCATAAACAGGATTGTCATGGGTTGTTGGTCTGGAGGTCTCTGCGCATCCGCCCTGATCGATGGAAACATCAACCATCACCGAGCCTTTCTTCATGGTCTTTAGCATATCCTTGGTTATCAGCACAGGGGTTTTACTCCCGGGGATTAGCGCTGCCCCGATAACGATATCAGAGTCTTTTATTTCCTCTTTTATGTTATATGTTGTGGAGGGCAAAGTTTTTGCCCTTCCCATAAACATTTCATCTATCTTTTGCAATCTCTCGATCCCCCTGTTTATAACAACCGTGTCCATGCCGATGCCGAGACAGACGCGGGCGGCATTAGTGCCGACGATACCTGCGCCGAGTATCAATGCTTTTGCGGCTTTTGCGCCTGCCGCTCCTGTCGGAAGTATGCCGCTGCCTTTATAAACCTTCTGGAGATAGAAAGCTCCCATCAAGGGCGCCATTCTCCCGGCGATCTCGCTCATCGGTGAAAGCAGGGGAAGACCGCCGTCTTTCTGGAGAGTCTCATATCCTATGGCGGTGATCTTTTTGTCAAGCAGTAATTCCGTGAGTTCGCGGTTCGGGGCAAGATGAAGATATGTGAATATCGCCTGGCCCTGTCTTAAGAGATCGAACTCAGAAGGAAGGGGTTCCTTTACCTTAACGATCAGATCTGCATTATCGAATACTATCTTTTTTTCGACGATATCGGCGTCAGCATCGAGATATTCGTTATCCGAAAAACCGCTCCCTTCGCCGGCGCCTGTTTCTATAAGGATCGTATGACCATCCTTTTTGAGTTCTTCGGCGCCGGAAGGTGTTATCCCGACCCTGTATTCTTCTCTCTTTATCTCTTTTGGGACGCCTAAGATCATAACGTTATTCCGAAGACCGTGAATTTGTTCGATTTAATCTTACCACAATCCCGGGCTTTATAGAATCCCGATTTTACAATATTGTTCGAACAGAGTTCATATTATAGTTGTAAAAAAGTCCTTCATCCGGAAGGCATGGGCGGTGAAAAAGCCTTGCCCTGCAACACATTACGGCCCTCTATAGAGGCCTGCCGGCTATTTTCTTAATTGCACCGAAGGTTATGTCTGCATTTATGTGAATCATATTAAATCCCGTTGTCATTGCAAGGCTTTAGAAGCGCTTCCGCCTTCCGTTTATGCAACATTAAGGTTTATTGATGTTATAATTCATTATCCTATGAAGATTAAGCTTATTATTTTCGATCTTGACGGTACCCTGGTGGATTCAAGCATTGATATAACGAATGCCCTGAACTATGCGATTGAGCCTTATAATTTTAAAAAACTGACGGTCGAAAAGACTGTCAGCATGGTTGGAGAGGGCATAACAAGGCTTATTGAGAAATTGCTGGGAGAAAATAATTCCGAGATAAAGCCCGATGTTCTGAAGAGGTTCATGGATTATTATTCTGATCATTTAACCGATTTTACAAAATCCTATCCGGGGGTTCGTGAAACCCTTGAAGAACTCCGAAATTATAAAAAGGCGATTATATCTAATAAGAGAGAATTCCTTTCGAGAAGACTGCTTGAAGACCTTGAACTTTCGAAATATTTCGACATTATTTTAGGAAGCGACAGTATTGATGAGAAGAAGCCTTCCCCGAAACCGGTTCTGAAAGCCCTCGAGATACTTTCACTAACGCCTGAAGAAGCCGTAATAGTAGGCGACAGCGATTATGATATTATTGCAGGAAAAGCAGCGGGTGCAATTACAATAGCGGCATCATACGGGTTCAGAGATATAAGTCTTTTAGGCGACGCTGATTTCATAATCGACAGCTTCAGCGAATTAAAATCCAAGCTGGATGAGATTAATAGAAGGTGATACACAAAAATAAATGGAAATAACGCTTGACGGGGTTCTCGATATAAAACTCTATCAGAACAGGAATGGTTACAGGTTCTCTGTTGACCCGGTCCTGCTGTATTCATTTGTGAACGTAAAATATGCCAAAGACATTGCCGACCTTGGAGCAGGTTCGGGTATAATCGGTTTAATGCTTGCAAAAAAGTATAAAGCTTCTAAAGTCCTGCTTATAGAGCTTCAGGAATCTCTTTACAGGCTTGCAGAAAACAATATAAGCATTAATGATATGGGCGAACGGGTCAGGGCTTTGCTGGCTGATATAAAAGATATACACAGGAATTTGCAACCGATGTCATATGATCTTGTTGTCTCAAACCCCCCTTTCAGGAAGCCTGGAAGCGGCCGGGTGAGTCTTGCTGAAGAAAGGGCTGTGGCAAGACATGAAATTGCGCTGAAGTTCCATGATCTGGCGGAGGCCGCCTCATACCTTCTTAAGGCGAGGGGAAGATTTTTTCTGATATTTCACCCTGAAAGGCTGCTTGAGGCGGTTGATACCCTCAGGGATAAGAACATCGAACCGAAAAGGGTCAGGTTTGTGCATAATGATCTTGAGGCCGGATCAAAAATAGTTCTTGTTGAAGCTGTAAAAGAGGGTCGGCCGGGGATAAAGATAGAAAGACCATTGTTCATATATGATAAAAACGGCGCTTATACGGATGAGGTAAAAGAGATGTATGGATACAATAAGACTGCCTGAATTGCTGATGCTGAATGCTTATGAAACTTCATTGCTGTCAAAATATTTTCGGTTCTTCCGGAAATCGTGTGGATAGAGAGAAAGCCTTTCAAAATACTCCCCCTTTGGCAAAGGGGGGAAGGGGGGATTTTAAGAATAAATGCTCCACTATGATAAACATTTGAAGGCATTCTCACAGCAGCTTAGAAAAGACATGACGAATGCCGAAAAATATCTATGGTCGAG
>JBFMDL010000017.1:0-14253 GCA_040753635.1 Nitrospirota bacterium
GATAATCTGCAGGAACCTGATAAACTCCTGATGTCTGTGTCTGGGCATGCAGTCTCCTATGACAGTCCCATCGAGAATATTCAATGCTGCAAATAATGTTGTTGTCCCGTGACGTATGTAATCGTGAATTTGCCTTGCAGGAATGCCAGGCCGGACAAAGTCCGCGTCAGTTGCGTTGCCCGCTAACTATCAGGTATCAGGTGAACGTTGCAGATATTGATATTTCTGGATGGGTTATCGGAACAAATAAAGATTGATTGCTCTCATGATTCCCCTTTATCTATAGAGACGAAACTCTGTGAATTCCTTTATCCTCTGAAAATCTCTTATATTTTGTGTAACCACAAACGCTCCGATTCTGCGCGCAGAGCATGCAATAAGAATGTCATTTTGTATCCGAGAAAGGTATCTCGCCTCAAAGCCATGCTTCTTTTTCAGTCTGGAAATGATAATGCCTGTCTTTTGCCAGTCGTGATCATCAGGAACAACGAGCCTCCCAACGCTCTGAAAGGTTTGGTATAGCTTGTCGAGTAGTTTTACAGACTGGATATCATGGGCGCCGGCGTATAGTTCTGAAATAACAACTGCACTCATATACAGCACCGGACTGACAGACTCATTGGCAAATACAGGATGCGTTATCCCCTGATTGATGAAGGGAATATATACCGACGTGTCGCAGATTGCCTTAAACGGGTACTCTGCCAAAGACGTCCTCTATTTTACCTCTGCCTTTCACTGCTGCAAGCGTTTTCTGGATCTTTTCATTCGCAATTACCATATCGAGGGCTCTGTTGATCGCCTCGGTATCGGTTGAGGCATGGGTAATCTTTCTGACCATCTCGATTTTGTCAGGGTCGAGAAGAAACTGTTTGCGCACTTTTGACGCCGAGTGCATCGTTCATCACCTCCATGTGTATATTATACGATAATATACACATTATTCAACACTGTCTTTGGAATAATAAGGAAATGAAATTCTTTTTATTTCCGATCAGGGGCGTTTATCTTTTGACAAGAGGAATTCTTATAATTGTTAGGCACTTTTTCGAATCAATTTATTATCAAGTTCAAGTTCATATGAAAGGATAGTTTTAATGTTCATTTTCTTGGACGCATTAAGAATTTCTATGCCGACTATCTTATTTTCAGATGTTGTATCTAAATTAACACCTCCGGAAATCTCAACAACGCCGTCCGGTTTCTGATTCCCTAATTTAATATATATGGCGTCAACCTCATTATCATAATGAACTTTCATTTTTTCCTCTGTTTTTAGTCATTGCTGTCCAAAATAATTTCAAATATACATAAGAAGGCGGGATGTTGAGGAAACAGAATAACGACACCCTGAAAATCAATCCACAAACAATTACAAAATAACACAAATACAGAGTTATCGTTAATGCGTTTATTTAACAAAGTCGGGGTCTGACATTTAATAATCATGTCGATTTATTCTGTTTTCGAGGCATTCCGCCTTCTGTAAAGTTTTATTTTGGACAAGCATGGTTTTTAGCAGAGTTTTGTCCGCATTTTAGCATGACGTGAAAATTTTATCTCCATTAGATATTGTCCTTTTAAATTGTAGCTTTTTTAGCAAAAAAATAGGTGTTTTTTATCATTGCCAGGCCTATTCAGAATAAACATGCTTTTATAATTGCTAAAACCTGTGAATTTCAGTAAGAAAGATTTACGCTAATGTTGCATAACCGGAAGGCAGAAGCGCTTCAAGAGCCTTGCAATGACAACGTGATTTAATTTAATCCACATAAATGCAGACATAACCGTAACCCCTCCTCACCTCCCCTTAGATTAAGGGGAGGAAGGGTGGGGGGACTTTTTTGCAACTATAAGGTTTATTCTCTAACCAGCTTTAAAACCGTATAATTTCGGTGTCGGGGTTCGATCTTGAAGATAAAAAGCCTCTATATTTTGTATAATTAAAAAATCATGAAAAGACTTGCTATCCTCGGTTCTACAGGTTCAATCGGCAGGAGCACCCTCGATGTAGTGTCACGCAACAGGGAAGAATTCAGGGTCGTCGCTCTCGCCGCCGGCAGGAGTATTGACCTGCTTGAGAAGCAGATAAAAGCCTTCAGACCTGAAATGGTCGCGGTTGCTGATAATGAATTCGCAGATTCGCTGAGGAAAAAGGTGAACGGGCTGGAAATACTTTCAGGCACTGAAGGGATAAACCATGTTGCTTCATATGCAAATGCTGATATGGTTATCTCGGCAATAGTCGGTTCAGCAGGACTTTTACCTACGCTTCACGCCATAAAATCCGGCAAAACTATCGGCCTTGCAAACAAGGAAGCGCTTGTAATGGCCGGTGAGATCGTGATCGACGAAGCCAGGAAAAGCTGCGTGAAGATCATTCCTGTCGACAGCGAACACAGCGCTGTATTCCAGTGCATGGAGGGACATGATAAATCTGAAATAAAGAGGATTATACTGACAGCATCGGGCGGACCCTTTGTGAATAAGAGCAGGGATGAAATGAAGAATATAACAGCGAAAGAGGCGCTAAGCCATCCAAACTGGGATATGGGGAAAAAGATAACGATAGACTCCGCTACCCTGATGAACAAGGGACTTGAAGTGATAGAGGCATGCTGGCTTTTTGACATGCCTCCTGACAGAATAGATGTGCTTATACACCCCCAGAGCATCGTGCATTCCATGGTGGAGTTCAAAGACAGAAGCTGTCTGGCACAGATGTCGGTCCCTGATATGAGGGGTCCCATATCATATGCCCTTTCATATCCTGACAGATTGCCTGACCCTATGCCGGGGCTTGAACTCGAAAAGATAGAAACACTTACATTCAAAAAGCCAGACAATGAAAACTTCCCGTGTCTTTCGTATGCATATGATGCGATCAGGGCAGGCGGCACAATGCCCGGAGTTCTTAATGCATCAAATGAGGCGGCGGTTCATGCCTTTCTGAACGACAGAATAGGATTCAATGACATACCCGTAATAATAAAAAAGACTGTTGACA
The DNA here is from genome assembly GCA_040753635.1 of Nitrospirota bacterium. Classification (GTDB taxonomy): domain Bacteria; phylum Nitrospirota; class Thermodesulfovibrionia; order Thermodesulfovibrionales; family UBA6898; genus JBFMDL01. The sequence goes on from JBFMDL010000017.1 coordinate 3,008, forward strand.
GCCATAACATAAAATCAGTCGATCACCTCGATGATGTGCTCGAAGCTGACAGATGGGCCAGGGAAACAGCCGAAAAATATATCAGGGAGTTAAAGAGATGACATTTTTTTATGCGATAGTTCTTCTGGGAATTCTCATATTTGTGCACGAACTCGGACATTTTCTGTTCGCCAAATTGCTGGGAGTGAAGGTTTTGAAGTTTTCTCTGGGCTTCGGCCCGAAGATTGTGGGAAAAACGCTTGGTGAAACAGAATATCGCATTTCTGCTCTCCCGCTCGGCGGTTATGTCAAGATGCTCGGGGAAGAGCCGGGTGAGGAGCTTCAGGAGTCAGATAAACCCAGGGCATATAATCACCAGCCGGTCTGGAAAAGATTTTTGATAGTTTTTTCAGGCCCGGTTTTTAATATATTTTTTGCTTCTTTTATCCTGTCTTTAATATTTTTATCAGGGATACCCCTTCCTTATGCTGACGTGGGGACGGTTGCAGAAAATTCTCCCGCTGCCAGAGCCGGCCTTATGACAGGCGATAGGGTGCTCGAAATCGATGGCAAGGCCATGGAAAGCTGGAATGATGTTGTCATATCGGTTATTGACAGCTCCGGCAGGGAACTACTTTTCAAGGTCAGACGAGGCAAAGAGATTATTGCACTTCCGGTAAATCCTGAGAAGAAGGTTCAAAAGACCGTTTTCGGCGAGGACAAGGAGACCTTTGACATCGGAGTATTGCCTCTTTTTCCGCCTGTTGTCGGTGAGGTTATGCAGGGGACACCGGCGGAAAAGGCCGGTATGAAAAAGGGTGATGAGATTGTGGGGATTGACGGCTCTGTTATCAGGACATGGCATGATATGACCGAGATAGTGCATGAAAGCCCGGAAAAACCGCTTAAATTCAAGATAAAAAGGGATGAAGGTTTGATGGAAATGACCATAATCCCCGAAAGAAAGACAATCCAGACCCCTGCTGACGGGGGAAAGGAGATAGGTCTCATAGGCATTACACCCCGGGAAAACGATTTTATCAAGGCTTATGGCCCTGTAGATGCTGTATTGCTCGGGGTCAGGAAGACCTGGGATATCTCCGCCCTGACTGTAATATCAATCGTTAAGCTTGTCCAGCGGATAATACCCGCTGAGACGATAGGCGGCCCCATACTTATTTTTCAGATGGCCGGCCAGCAGGCATCACAGGGCGCCCCGAATTTTTTCACTTTTATGGCGATTATCAGCATAAACCTGGGTATTCTGAACCTTCTTCCCATACCGATACTCGACGGCGGGCATATAATGTTTCTGGGAATAGAGGCTGTCAGAAGAAAACCGCTCAGCGAGAACGCCATTATCATAGCGCAGAAGATCGGACTTGTATTGCTGCTTTCTTTGATGGCATTCGCTTTTTATAACGATATCATAAGGTTATTTACAGGGAAGATGCTCCCATGACTGAACATCTTCTGAAAGTGAAAATATATTATGAAGATACAGACTGCGGCGGTGTGGTCTATTACGCCAACTACATGAGGTACTTCGAGCGCGCAAGAACAGAATTCTTTGAATCAAAGGGTGTGAGCCTGAGGAAGCTGATGGATGCCGGAATTTATTTTGTTGTGGCGGATGCCTCGCTGAGATATTTATCACCGGGCAGATATGGCGATATCCTTGATATAGCGACGACAATCGACAAGGCCGGCCCCGCATCGGTAACCTTCAGGCACAAGGTGCGCAGGGAATATAAAGGAGATAACCTGGTTGAGGCTACGGTCAGGCTCGGGTGCGTCGGACGGGATATGAAGCCTCTCAGGATGAGAGAGGATATCATGAAAGCTGTGACAGATGAAGAATAAAATTAAGAAGCCTGATCCCGAACCCGGATCAGGAATTAATTAAATGATATCCCGAAGGCGTTGAACATGAAGCCTGCTTCATTAAAAAGGCAGACATCATCAGGAGGTGTTATATTCAGGAAGACAGACGGTGATGTCGAGATCGCCATTGTCTCGGTGAAAGGAGGCAATGTCTGGTGCCTCCCGAAAGGGCTTGTCGATAAAGGTGAAACCCCTGAAGTAACTGCGGTCAGAGAAGTACGGGAAGAGACCGGGTTAAAAGGTGTGATAGTGGACAGGCTGGGGGAGATAAACTACTGGTATTATATAAAGGGGGAAAATACAAAATGCCGGAAGACAGTGCATTTTTACCTGATGGAATATATAAGCGGCGAAACTTCCGGGCATGACTTTGAGGTTGATGAAGCCTCATGGTTCCCTTTGGAGACAGCGCTGAAAAAACTGAGTTTCAAGGGCGACAGAAAAATCCTTGAGAAGGCAAAGGCTAAATTAAAAGAGATGAAGATCGTCTGATGAAAAAAATCCACGACAGAGAGAGCCTCAAAAAGATAAGCAAAAAGCTTAAGGCTGAAGGCAAAAGAATAGTCTTTACAAACGGATGCTTCGATATCCTGCATGCAGGGCACATTAAATATCTGAAAAAAGCGAAAAAACTGGGTGACATACTGATTGTCGGACTGAACTCAGACAGGTCTGTCTCATCGATAAAGCCTGGCAGGCCGGTAAATTCCGAAAAGAGCAGGGCCGAGGTGCTCGGGGCCCTTTCAATGGTTGATTATGTTACAATCTTCGATGAGAAGACCCCGTATAATCTTATTAAATCCCTGGTTCCCGACGTGCTTGTAAAGGGAGGGGACTGGAAAAAAGAAGATATCATCGGCTCCGACATCGCAAAAGAGACATACAGCCTGCCTTATGTAAAAGGCTATTCAACAACCGGCATAATAGAGAAAATAGTAAAAGCATCAAAATAAATTGGATCTCCTCTCTGTGTTGATAAATAATTTTCTGCGTTTCGATTCAGAAAACCGCCGCATCTACAACCTTAAAGGTTCATCATCTGCGCTGTTTTTAGCGGCCGGGCAGAGTCCTTTTGTGGCTGTTGAAAAAGACGAGGCAGCAGCGAAGGAGCTTCAGAGGGATATCAACTTCTACAGGGGTCTTCTTGCAGGCGATAAAGCGCTTTTTCTGCCGGAACCGGACGGCCCGGCGAATTCGGGCGAAAGGGCGAGAATAATCTATTTCCTTAAAGAAACGGATTCGATAGTCACATCTGCAAGAAACATGCGGTCAGCTCTGCCGGACAGGGAATTTATCAGGGAAAACAGAATAGAGATAAGAAAAGGATATTCATTCGGCAGGCCCCGGCTTGAGGATTCTCTCATCAGGGCCGGGTACAAAAATGCGCCGATGGTCGTAGGGAAAGGGGAGTACAGCAGGAGGGAGTGGCTGATCGACATATTCCCTTCAACATCGGACAACCCTGTCAGGGTAGAGTTTTTCGGTGATGAAATAGAACAGATTAAAATATTTGATGTGGAGACTCAGAGGACAGCTGAAGATATCGATGAACTGCTGATATTACCTGCGACCGGGCCGGATGATATCAGGAACCTCCCCGATATAATACAGGACAGAAAATATTATTGTCTTTGCCCCGAAGAGGAGACAGGCCTTTTCCCCCCGGATACTGTTTTTCTTTCAAGATACTCATTCGAAACCGGTATATTGACCGGAACCGGCGAGGCAGTTGCCGGAAGCGCACATATTACCGATATTGATGCAGGAATACTTTCCCTGAAGGGGATAGGGATTCTGCCTGATGAAAGAAAAAGCCTTAACGACCTACCCGGAAACATCCAGAGACTGAGTAAAAAGAACAGGGTAATTATAATCGCATCTTCAGAAGGCCAGTCCGAAAGACTGAAGGATATGTTCGGAGAAGCCGGCATTATTGTGCCGGCAGTGGAACCGGGGAAAATATCGGATTTCAAGGGTCGCATTTCCATAACTGTCGGTACTCTGTCGTCAGGTCTCTTCATGGATGGTCTGATCATCCTGACCGAAAAAGAGTTGTTCGGCGAGAGGTCTGCTTTCAGGCCGATAATAAAATCCAGGGTATCAAATCTCCTTTTCTCACTCGATGACATAATGCCGGGAGATTTTGTTGTGCACAGGGAACACGGCATAGGCAGATTTACAGGAACTGCAAGACATAAGGTTGATGAGACGGAGCTGGAACTGATGCTTATCGAATATGAGGACGGCCGTCTGTATATACCGGTTCAGAACATAAAGAACATATCAAAGTATCACTCGGAAGAAGGGATTATCCCGAAGGTGGACAGGCTCGGCGGAAAGACATGGCAGAGGAAGAAGGAGAGGGCGAGGAAAAAAGTCCATGACATGGCAGCAAAGCTTTTGACACTTTATGCGGGGAGAAAGGTTGCCGGAGGCTTTTCATTCAGCACAGACACCGAACTCCACAGGGAGTTCGACAGCTTCTTCTCATATGAGGAGACTCCTGACCAGATAAAGGCGATAGAAGATATTAAAAAGGATATGGAGTCGGACAGACCTATGGACAGGCTTCTGTGCGGAGATGTAGGTTACGGGAAAACAGAGGTGGCGATGAGGGCTGCCTTCAAGGCTGTTTATGACAACAGGCAGGTTGCCGTTCTCGTGCCAACAACAATACTTGCCGAGCAGCATTACAGGACCTTCAGGGAGCGATTTTCGGGATTCCCTGTTGCAATAGATTTCATGAGCAGGTTTAAGTCGAAAAAGCAGATACAGCTCACACTCAAAGGCATTGCCGACGGAACAACGGACATCGTTATCGGCACCCACAGCCTGCTCTCGAAAAAAATCGTCTTCAACAGGCTCGGCCTGCTTGTAGTTGACGAAGAACACAGATTCGGCGTGGGCCAGAAAGAAAGGATAAAGGAATTAACCAGGAATATAGATGTTATCAACCTCACAGCAACCCCTATACCGAGAACCCTCCATATGGCTCTTTCGGGAATAAGGGATATAAGTGTAATAGAAACACCCCCTGAGGAAAGGCTTTCAGTGAAGAGCATTGTGACAATGTTCAATGACGCTCTGATAAAAGAAACTATAAACAGGGAGTTGCAGAGAAATGGACAGGTATTCTTTGTCCATAACAGGATCCATGATATTTACAAAATAGCCAATCGTGTAAAAAAGCTCGTCCCTGATGCGGAAACAGGAGTTGCACATGGCCGGATGCCTGGAAGAGAACTCGAAAAGATAATGCACAGGTTCTTCGAAGGTGAAATTCACGTTCTTGTCTCAACAGCGATAGTAGGAGCAGGGCTTGATATACCGACGGCAAACACCATTATTATAAACAGGGCTGACAAGATGGGGCTTGCCGACCTTTATCAACTCAGGGGAAGGGTGGGGAGGTCTCATCTCAAGGCATACGCATATTTTCTTGTCCCGGGTGAGGCGCTGATGACAGAAGAGGCCAGAAAGAGGCTTCAGGCGGTTCAGGAAATGAGCTACCTCGGGGCAGGTTTCAGGCTCGCTCTCAAAGACCTTGAAATAAGGGGTGCAGGGAATATCTTCGGCCCCGAGCAGTCGGGCCACATACATGAAATCGGGTTAGACCTTTATATAGAGATGCTCGAAAAGGCAGTCGGGGAACTGAAGGGGATTGAGATAAAGGATGAGGTCGATCCTGTAATAGACCTTAGAATATCCGCCTTCATACCTGAGGAATACGTCGGGGACATTACTTTGAGACTGAGCTTTTACAGACGCATCGCGGGAATGAGGAACGGGAAAGATATCAGCGAGTTCGAATCCGAATTAAGAGACAGGTTCGGGAAAATTCCCGAAGCAGTGATCAACCTCCTTGATGTGATGAGGCTGAAAATTCCTGCAAAAGAACTTTTGATCACAAAAATAAAAGAGGCGAACGGAAAGGTGCAGTTAATTTTTTCTCCTGAGACGATTGTGCAGCCCAAACAAATCTTTGATCTGCAGAAAAACAGAGACGGGAAAATCAAGTTTCTGCCCGAAGGGTTCGAACTCGACCTTAAAGGGCTTCCGTGGAAAAGGGTGTTTGAGGAGGTTTATGGCGTTATGGATGAATTGAAGAAGAATGCATCAAAAGAAAATTAACGGACTTTAACATTTAAGCCGGCATTGCGCTTATAGCCGGATCCGGGTATTTATCAAGATAGATTGGAAGCAGCTTCAGCGGCATTCACTACATCATATATCCTGTCATTATATTTCCTGAATATATCATCGTAAAAAGAAAATTTGTTGATCTTTCTCCCGATGAACGCCCCGATCACGGCAGCGCCTGCAATCGATATCAGGAATGCATAAATTACCTCTATGGCCGTTCCCAACCCAAGGAAAAAAGCTCCGGCGAACCCCGCAGACGCACACAGGAGAGCGAGCGGTGCCGACTTCCTTATAAGACCCAACAAAAGCCCCAGGGCGGCCGGCCCGTAGAATGATGTTTCCAGATCGAGACCCGCTATGATCAGCCATGCTATAACACCTATGCATGCGCCTCCTGATACCCCTGCCAAAGCCGATTCCATTTCCCATGTCCGTACATCTGCATCGATCCCGAAAACGATCTTCATGAAAGCACGTAAAAATTTTCCGGGCACTCCCCCGGTTATTTTTTCGAAAAACTGTCCGTGAGAGTTCTTCTTCCTCAAAACAAGAGAATGTATTTCATCCACGATCTGTTTATCTGCATCATCCCATTTGACCTTGCCTGACTTAAGGCCCTCGAGGTATCTGATAATCTCGTTCATGGAATCAGAGAAAATAGTTTGCGATGAAACTCTCGTCGTAATTTCTTCAATATGTGGAATCATCGACAACATTACACCGTTCTTTATATGTTCAGCCAGTCTGATATAGTCTTCACGCCCGATATCGGACTTCAGCAGCCTGATCCATCTCTGTTCAAGGGTCTCTCCTTTTTGACCACGCTGGATCACGCCCTTTTTGTCTGTTACATATCCGATGAATTGAATATATTTACTTATATAATCGAGAAAATCATTTTTCCTTATTAAAAGCCCCTCTCCTTTTAATTTCCTCAAGAGCTTAATCACGGCCACGTATCTCGAAGTTTCATCGCCGAGGATGTCGCCCTCCAGCCATGCCGGCAGAATATAATCATCCTGCAGTTTATTAAATTCAGTCTTCGTCAATAATGAGCCTTCTTTAAGTTTTTCCAGCCCCTTTAAATATTCTGAGGAAAGTCCGGCGGATAAGGAATTATTAATTCCTTCTTTCATCTCTTCAGGAATGATGAGGTCGCCGATCATCTCATTATATTTTTCGCGGCTTATCACCACATCAATATTGCCGGCTATAAAATCCAGGTTCGCCATCAAATTGCCGCTTATCCTGGAAGGAAGCATATACGCGGCAGGGGTTGCAAGGATATCCAGCATCTTCAATAAAGCATTCAGTTTTTCGTGATGTTCCTTTTTCCCTGACACAGCCTTTAGCGCTGCCTCGAACAGATTTAACAGATCATCGTCTGACTTCGATGTGAGCATCATATACTCTCTGTAATAGTCTATGAGCTTTCCATTCAGGAGGCTGTTGATAATTAATTCCTCCCCTTTTGAGTTTTCATTTTTTAATATTCTGCCAGCAAAAATATGCAGGTTTTTCCGTGTTATCAATTTCCCGCAGAGGATAAAAGGCAGGTCAATTTTAAATGTATATATTAAACTGATAACCGCCAGATCGGGGTCGCCGGCAGACTGTTCCCTGATGTTATCGACCTTCGAACAGGTCTGATTATCCGAATTCTTCAGAAGCCATTCTGAAATACGGCCCTGGCGGATATGATCTTTTGCAGCTTCCCATGCTTCCTCATTCTTCAAAAAGGCCGGGATCATCTCCCTTATCGAAAAATATTCTTTATTCAGGAACTTATATGGAACCGTGAGCGTTTTTGATATTTTTTCGCGGGGTCCTTCTTTATTATCGTAAAAATAAACAGGGATGTCAGTATCCTTTTCGAGCCATCTCTTAACTTCAGGATATCCCCATCTTTTTCCCGGGTCATTTGTCAAAAGACCTTTTAATAAAATTTTATAATCTTCCGGAATATGCTCCGGAACAGATGCGCCCTTTGCGGAAAGGATATCTGCGATCGATTTATCATCAAGGTTGTCAAACGGATGTCTTCCGGCCAATAATTCAAGCATTGTCATCCCCAGTGACCAGTAATCCGCCTCCTGCCCGGCAGCGCCAGCCAGGAGTTCCGGAGATGAGTAAAGAGGTCTGCCTTTAAAAGGCGTAATCCTCTTCATATGTTCGGATTCGGTTACCGAGGACATATAGAAATCCGTGAATACCGGCTGAGGCGGCTTGTTTTCCCTGATCAGGATATTTGATGGTTTCAGATTAAGATTAAGTATATTGTTTTCATGCAGGACCTTCAAACCCGCGATTATCTCCTTTATTACCGGATTAAATGTCTTGAGGTTAACGCCGGGTTCGGAAAGATCTTTCAATGATCCATATTTTGCATATTCCTGAATCACGTACCATCTTTTACTGTTTTCATCAAAACCGTAATCATAAATATATATGACGAAATTATGAAGCCTTTCGTTGAGCGCCTTTGCCTTTCTGATAACCTCCTCGTTCAGGACTATTTCCGGTCTGTAGAATTTGAGTATGCTCTCAAGACCGTTCTGCTCGATAAGGTAGACATCTCCTCTTGCACCTGTGTGGGTGAACTCTCTTAAGATCGTATATGTTCTGGATATCTGGATATTAAATTTTCTGCCGGTGGTATCTTTTGCACCGTAATTCCCGGTATCAGCTCCATCATCCCTCAATCCGGAATCATACCTGGCTTCAAATTCCGGCATTAAGTCGTCCATATCTTCCATGTCCATATTTTAAATTAAAAAGATTCAAAACTGTTGAAAATTTTGCATAAGATGTCCGATATCTTCCGAAGCGCTGTCCTCCCGACAGATATCACACATGAAATTTCCGACGGAGGGCGATCATACTGCAAAGAGTTATGGGAAGTGAATTATTGTTATATGGTATTATTTCAGAATGCTTGTGATAAAAGTATCTCAATCAGGTATAGTTAAAGCCATTTCAGAGGCGGTCGAAGTAGTAGGGCAAGGAGGCATTGTTGCATTTCCTACCGAGACATTTTACGGTCTGGGAGTTAAATATGACAACATCTCTGTACTTGAAAGACTTTATGAAATAAAGCATCGGCCGAAAGAGAAGGCTATGCCGCTGATTATAGGGGACAGGAAGATGCTGGGCCTTGTTGCTGCTTCTGTAAGCGCTATCGCCGAAAAACTCATGGATAGATTCTGGCCCGGACCGCTGACTGTTCTACTGAATGCAATAGAAGGCCTTTCTGGATTCATAACAGCAGAGACCGGGAAAGTTGCCGTGAGGATCCCGGGAAGTTCGTTTGCGCTTGAATTCGTTAAATCGCTTGCATATCCTGTAACTGCAACAAGCGCAAATATCTCCGGGATGCCGCCGGCTGATAATGCAGCCGACCTTGTCAGATATTTTTATGACAGGATAGACATGCTGATAGACGGCGGAAAGACCAGGGGTGGAAAGCCTTCGACGATTGTGGATGCCACAGGAGAGGGAATAAGGATACTAAGGCCAGGGGCTGTCCCGGACGAAGAGATACGTGAATTCATCAGAAGTATAAAGCGGTGATTCATCCCTGGAAATACGGCAACGGGCGTAAATGCCTTAAAGATACAATCGTCAGTATGTAAATGACCGATTAATTCCGGGAACCTTAACCCAAACGTCTGACGTTGCATAAAAGGAAGGCAGATGCGCTGTAAAAGTTCTGCAAATCAACTGGATTTAATTATTATTCACATGAATGCGGACTTATTAAGGTTCTCATAATAGAACGCACATAATTTCAATAAAATCCCTCCCAACCTCCCTTTGCCAAAGGGAGGAATATACCCCTCTTTGGCAAAGTCGGAGACTCGACTCTACGAGAGGGGCAAGGGGAGATTTTCTGACAAAATGTCTATCCAATTTTGAGAACATTAGTAACTGATAGTGCATTTTACAGAGAGGCCGGCCGCGCCTGAGGGCTGTAAGGTGTTGACGGCAGCCCTTTTCCATCGTATCTGCCTTCCATATCAGGAACATGTTTTGCAACTAATGGGTTAATAAATGTATTTTCTGCGTCAAAGGGTGAATTTTTTTCTGATCATGCGAAGAGTCATCAGGGTGAAAATAAATATATATGCGCCGTTAATGATTAAGGATCTGTCATATGAAAAAATATGATTGAAATACCCCGAGCCTATATTGCCCAAAAAGATCCCGATAGTCCTTGTTATATGTACGACACCGGCATGTCCGCCGAGCCTCTGTTCAGGAAAAAACTCTGATGTCAGAATGCCTATTGTGAATATTACGAGTGCATCTCCCATTGTGTGGAGGATCCTGATGACGATAAGCTGTTCGAAATTCGAAACATATCCCGTAATTACCTGGAACAGGCTTGAAGAAAGCAGCCCTGTGATCAGGATTACGATCACGTTATTTGACCGGTCGAAACTGTGGCCTGCAACAGGAGCCAATGCAGCCATCCAGACGCCGAGAATAAAAAAGACAAGCCCGATCCTTTCACCTGAAAAATCGAGTTTTTCCTTCATAAGCAGTGAGAACGATGTCTGTTCAACCCCGAAATGCGTAGCATACATCAGGACGATGAGGAGAAGAAGGAAAATCCTGCTGTCCTTCAGATCAACCCTGTAATCCTTCAGGCTGAACCTGATAGGAGCGCAGTCTTTCAACGTAAATATTAAAGCAAAAAGAATTACACTTAATCCCGTTGCAGAAATGAAAAGCATGTCGAACGAATAGCGCTGCACTATCAGTCCCCCGATAAGGGGTCCCGCGCCGAAGCCCAGATATGCCCCGACCTGGAACAGGGCTATCTTTTTGCCTCGTACCCCGAGGCCCATAACTTTTAAGAACAGCGAATAAAGGATTATGTTCAGAATTGAATTGCCTGTTCCTCCTATCAGGGCAATGACGGCAAGCTGATAATATCCGTTATATTTATAGAGACCGCCGCAATAGAGCATAAAAAGGAATGCCCCTGATATCGCAATTTTCTTTGGTGAAAAGAAGTCTGAAAAAAGACCGGCGGGAAGCACCATTATCAGTGATGAGATTGAGTAGATGCCGATGATAATGCCTGTTTTTTCATCGCTGAGCAGTACGGATTTGAGATATATGGGAAGGAACGCCATTATCATCCAGTTCACGAGCAGAAGCAGGAAGTAACAGATGAAGAAAGGCAGAAGGGGTTTGTATTTTTTCATGTGAAGTTTATTATACAACAACCTCTG
>JBFMDL010000017.1:14353-38773 GCA_040753635.1 Nitrospirota bacterium
ATTTGAGATATATGGGAAGGAACGCCATTATCATCCAGTTCACGAGCAGAAGCAGGAAGTAACAGATGAAGAAAGGCAGAAGGGGTTTGTATTTTTTCATGTGAAGTTTATTATACAACAACCTCTGAGCTACAATAATATATGGGTTCATATCTGACAAAAATAAAACAGCAGGGAGGCAGAAATGTCTCATAAACTCTATGAATCGACAGGACAATTAAATGTCTAACTTCTTTTTTGATCATAATCCTTTTATTGAAAACACTCCCACAGGGTCTTTAAATTGTAATTGCTGGTTCTTTTTTCAAGGTGTCGTCATAGAGTTTCTTCGCCATCTCTGCCCCCCTTATAATAATTCAGATTATCCTGGACAGGAATGATATTGGGTTGATAATCAGAGAGATAAAGGCGAAGACGATCCTTTCAAAATCGGGCATACCCGGGGCTGATTACTGCCTCAATCCTTATATCGGTTGTTCTCATGGGTGCAGGTACTGTTATGCCACATTCATGAAAAAGTTTACCGGACATACAGAAGTATGGGGGAGCTTTGTGGATGTCAAGGTCAACTCACCGGAGCTTCTGCAGAAAGAGATGAGGAAAGCGGCAAAGGGCAATGTTATGATAAGTTCGGTGACAGACCCTTACCAGCCTGTTGAGGCAAAATATAGGCTGATAAGGAGATGTCTCGAAATACTTTTACAATATCAGTTCCCTGTGGATATCCTGACAAAATCTCCGCTTGTGCTGAGGGATATTGATCTGTTCAGAAAATTCCGGGACTTGGAAGCAGGCATCACCATCACTACGGATAATGATCCGGTAAGGAAGGTGTTCGAGCCGGGCGCGCCTCCTGTCAATGCGAGGCTGAATGCGCTGAAGAAGCTCCACGAAGGCGGGATAAGGACATATGCCTTTATAGGTCCTGTATTGCCGATGAACCCGGATGTGCTGGCAGAGAGGATATCCCCATATGCTGACAGTATACTCATCGACAGGATGAACTATGTGCCAAAGACTATTAGGATATACAAAAGCATGAACCTGTACAAATGGCTTGATAGAGATTTTATTGATGACATTATCCGCAGACTGAAGAAGGGATTTAAAGGAAAGGATATAAGTATCTGTTAAACGGCCCTGAGCATTAATTTGAAGGTCATACGCCGGGGGGCATTCAGTATTTGCGAAACAGCGGCTTATGAACCCCGGCTTTTGTTTTGCCGCCGGTTTTCCCGCATCCTGACTGATGACACAGGCTGCAGCGGGTGCTGCTGCAGTACTGGCAGAAGCTGCAGTCAGGGCATGGATGCTTTTTGATCGATGGTTTTTTATCCACTCTTAACGCCAAGCTCGATCATCCTCTGCTTCAATTCTCTTATTTTATCCCTTATGTTCGCTGCCCTTTCAAATTCGAGTTTGCCGGCAGCTTCTTTCATTTCACCTTCAAGTCTCTTTAATGTCTTCTCATCCAGGCTGTATTCAGCCTCTTCCTCAGCAGCGCATGGTACTGTCCAGTAGTCCGATTCATAAATGGAACTCACAATATCCTTTATGCTGCTTTTTATTGTTTCCGGAGTTATATTCATCTTTCTGTTATATTCCTCCTGGATAAACCTCCTCCTGTTGGTTTCGTCAAGGGCCTTTTTCAGCGAGCCGGTAATCACATCAGCGTAAAATATTACCTCTCCGTTTACATTCCTTGCTGCCCTGCCTGTTGTCTGTATCAAGGACCTCTCGGAGCGGAGAAAACCTTCTTTATCCGCATCAAGGATAGCGACAAGTGATACTTCAGGGAGGTCAAGTCCCTCCCTCAAAAGGTTAACCCCTATCAGGACATCGAACTTGCCGAGCCTGAGGTCTCTTATGATCTCGATACGTTCGAGAGTGTCTATATCCGAATGGAGGTATCTTGCCCTTATGCCGAGCTGGATATAATAGTCTGTGAGGTCCTCGGCCATCTTTTTTGTCAGTGTTGTAACAAGAACCCTCTCTCCTTTGTCTATCCTCTTTTTTATTTCCGAGAGGAGGTCGTCAACCTGGCCTGATACCGGTCTGACAGAGGGTCTGGGATCTGTAAGTCCGGTCGGCCTGATTATCTGCTCTACGATTCTTCCGCCGGACTTCTCTATTTCATACTGCCCCGGAGTAGCCGAGACATAAATCGTCTGATATGCTCTCCTCTCGAACTCTTCGAATTTCAAGGGCCTGTTATCAAGTGCAGACGGCAGCCTGAACCCGAAATCAATAAGGTTCTGTTTCCTTGAACGGTCACCCTCATACATTCCCCTGATCTGGGGCACTGTTGCATGAGATTCATCAATTACTATCAACAGATCTCCCGGAAAATAATCTATCAGAGTATAAGGCGGCTCGCCCTGAGCCCTTCCGCTGAGATGCCTTGAATAGTTCTCGATGCCGTGGCAGTAATTGAACTCCCTGAGCATCTCCATGTCAAATCTCGTCCGTTCCTCGATGCGGCGCGCTTCGACTATTTTCCCGAGTCTCAGGAAATATTCGGCACGTTCTTTCATCTCTTCCTCTATATTATGAAGTGCGGTTTCAAGACGGTCCCTGGGGGTCAACCAGTGGCTGTTCGGGAAAAAGGCTGTTTTTTCCAGTTTCTTTATTCTGCTCCCGGTCAGGGGGTCGATCTCGTGCAGGGATTCCACAGTATCGCCAAAGAACTCAATTCTGATCGATCTGTCAAGAGCAAACGGCGGATAAACTTCCACTATATCTCCTCTGACCCTGAATGTGCCTCTTTTGAAATCAGAATCCGAGCGGTTATACTGCATCTCGACAAGTCTTCTCAGAATCTCATCCCGTTCGGACTGCATGTTCTGTTCTATAAACAGATGCATTCCCATATAGTCATCAGGCGAGCCTATGCCGTAAATACATGATACGGACGCCACTACAATAACGTCTCTTCTCTCAAGCACAGCCCTTGTGGCAGAGTGACGCAATCTGTCTATATCGTCATTGATGAGCGCATCTTTTTCGATATAGGTATCTGTTGTCGGGATATAGGCTTCGGGTTGATAATAGTCATAGTAACTCACAAAGAACTCTACGGAATTTTCAGGGAAGAGATCTCTGAATTCTCCATAAAGCTGTGCAGCAAGGGTCTTGTTATGGGCTATTACAAGAGTGGGCCTGTTTATATCCGCTATTACATTTGCAACAGTGAATGTCTTTCCGGAACCCGTGACACCGAGAAGCACCTGATGTTTCTTCCCCCTGTTTATTCCTTTTGTGAGCTTTTCGATAGCCCGGGACTGATCTCCCCTCGGAATGAAATCAGTGACAAGTTTGAAGTTTGACATAAATAAAATATAAACCCGATGACAGGCTGAATCAGGTCATCATCAGGGGACTTTTAAACAGTTCATTCCTCTGCGCAGACCTGACTGTATTTTCAAGGAGCATAGCTATTGTAACCGGGCCAACGCCTCCGGGGACCGGTGTTATCATGGAAGCTTTTTTTGATACGGATTTAAAATCCACATCTCCAGTGATGCTGCCGTCTTTCAGCATATTGATCCCTATGTCTACCACAACCGCTCCTTTTTTTATCATCGTGCCTTTGATAAGTCCGATTTTGCCTGTTGCGCTGCAGAGAATATCAGCCTGCCGTGTAATACTGCCGAGGTTTCTGGTTTCCCTGTGGCATACTGTAACAGTTGCCTCCTTTGCAAGAAACATCGTTGCAAGAGGTTTGCCCACTGCAAGGCTCTTTCCTATGATGACAGCATGCTTGCCCTTAATCATGACATTATGATGTTCGAGCAGGCGTATGACACCAAAAGGCGTACAGGGCAGAAAGCTCCATATGGAAGGTATAATTCTGAACTGCTGCATCATATCTTTCTGATTGTTGTTGAATAACTGAAAGGTAGATTCGTCAGCAGCAAGTCTGCCTACGGAGATTGCACCGAGGCCGTCCACATCCTTTTCAGAAACGATTGAGTTGATAATCCTTCTTGCGTTGATATGTTTCGGGAGAGGCATTAAGATGAGAAGGCCGTTGATGCGTTCATCTATATTTATCGAATGGACGACATTCAGTATTTCATTTACAGTGACCGCATGAGGAAGTCTGAATTCGTATGCGGTTATACCCGAGCGCCTGCAGGCTCCGAGCGTTGCCTGAAAATACTGGACAGACGCAGGGTTATCACCGACCAGAAGTAAGGCGAGCCCGACATCAATGCCGATTTTGTTCAGTGTTTCGACCTCTTTTTTGACATCCGCCTTTATATCATCCGCAAGTTTCTTTCCGTCAAGAATATTGCCCATCAAGCACCTCCTGAAGATTTATTATGCATGCCCTTTCAAGAAAGATAGGTCTGTTTTGCCCGCCATGCTTATTGTTTTGAAAGCAACCCTTCCAGAGAATATCTCCTCAAATGCAAGGTTCAGAGATTCTGTGCCTGCTCCCCCCGAATCGATCAGGGTGCCGTCAATATCGAAAAGTACGAACTTCATTATTTTAAGATAGCTATTGCAAAGGATTTAAGTCAACAGACCCGATGTCGGTGTATTAGCAGGTTGCTGAAAAACAAAGTTTTTGTGTCATTCCGAGGAGCCGAAGGCGACGAGGAATCTTAAAACTTATTGGATCATAACGGCTCTTAAGATTTCTCGTTTCACTCGAAATGACAAAAAAGAGACTTTTTCAGCAGCCTGTTAGGGGATTCAAAATGGATCCCTCTTCGCGCGGGGTCTTTTATTTGCTTCGAGTATCTTCTTTCTCAGCCTTATTGATAGCGGAGTGACTTCGACGATTTCGTCTTCCTTGATAAATTCGATCGCCTGTTCAAGACTCATCACTTTAGGGGGAATAAGCTGTAATGCATCGTCTGCATTTGCAGCACGTATGTTCGTGAGTTTCTTCTCCTTTGTGACATTCACATCGAGGTCATTATCCCTTGAATTTTCTCCGATGATCATCCCCTCATAGACCGGGGTATTCTCTTTTATAAAGAGCGTTCCCCTCGGTTGCAGATGGAAAAGCGCATAAATGGTCGATTTGCCATGCCTGTCGGAAACAAGCGCGCCGGTCTGTCTCTTGGATATCTGTCCATGCCATGGTTCATAACCGTCAAAAAGATGGTTCAGCAGGCCTGTGCCCCTGGTGTCCGTGAGGAACTGTGACCTGAAGCCTATAAGGCCTCTTGACGGTATCCTGAACTCAAGCCTTACCCTTCCGAACCCGTTGTTCTGCATTTTCTGCATCCTGCCTTTTCTCATGCCTATCTGCTGGGTTACGACCCCGACATATTCTTCCGGAACATCTATTACCAGTATTTCCATCGGTTCATACAGAGCGCTGTCTATTGTCTTTGTTATCGTCTCCGGCATCGAGACGGAAAGTTCATAACCTTCTCTCCGCATCATTTCTATGAGTATCGCAAGCTGCAGTTCACCGCGACCCATCACCTTGAAAGAGTCTGTACCGTCAAAATCAACTCTTATGGATACATTATAGAGAAGCTCCTTTTCGAGCCGCTCTCTCAGGTTCCTGGATGTAACATATTTGCCTTCTTTTCCGGAAAAAGGTGATGTGTTTACGGAAAATACCATTGATATTGTAGGTTCATCAACAGTAATTCTGGGAAGAGGTTTGGGATTTTCTGCCGATGTGATAGTATCTCCAATATTTATGCCCTCGATGCCGGCAAGCGCAATAATATCTCCGGTTGAGGCCTCATCTACACCGGTCCTCTGAAGACCCCGAAATGTATATATAGAGGTGACTTTTGTTTTTACCGCCTCGGCATTCGCATTTATCATTGAGACATAATCGCCTGTTTTGACATTTCCGGAGAATATTCGCCCTATGGCGAGTCTTCCGATATAGTCGTCGTAGTCGATGTTTGTTACGAGAAGCTGCAATGTATTTTCGGTATTTCCATCGGGGGAAGGTATCGCTTCTATTATGGTATCAAAAAGAGGCTTAAGGTTATCCGAATCTTCTTCAAGACTCCGTTTGGCAAAACCTTCCCTTGCGTTTGTATAAATGACCGGGAATTCGAGCTGCTCTTCTGCGGCATCGAGATCAATAAACAGATCATAAACTTCATTCAGAACCTCCTGGATTCTTGCATCAGACCTGTCGATCTTGTTTATTACAAGAATTGGCTGGAGCTTGAGTTCAAGAGCCTTTTTCAGGACAAACCTTGTCTGGGGCAAAGGCCCTTCAGAGGCATCAACGAGCAATAAAACGCCATCAACCATCTTCAGCGTTCTTTCCACTTCTCCCCCGAAGTCCGCATGGCCGGGTGTATCAACTATGTTTATCTTTATCCCGTTGTACTGCACAGCCGTATTCTTGGCCATGATAGTAATGCCGCGCTCTCTCTCAAGATCGATGTTGTCCATTACACGCTCCTGAACTTTTTCGTTCGACCTGAAAATACCGGCCTGTTTCAGCATGCCGTCAACAAGCGTGGTCTTGCCGTGGTCTACGTGTGCGATTATGGCAATATTCCTTAAGTCTTCTCTTTTCATAAATGTCCTTCCTTATGTCTTATACTTATACCTGCTAAAATAAAATCCCCCAGAGTTCCTTGAAATCCTCTGAGGGATTAAATTGAACAATATTACATATATAGTATATTCTTCCGAGTCAGCTTGTGTCAATGTAACAGCCCGACCCAAATCCACCATCAACTTTGCGAGGGAACGCATTCGAACGGTTTCAGCGGGCCGTTTTGCCTCACTGTCCAGGTGAGGCGGCCCGGCGCCTCGGAGCGAAGCGAGAATGAGAGAGAATGACGTTCTCTCGCCTATGGCACTTTTTTGGTGGTGGATTTGGGCCGATGAAAAAATCTGATGGCTTCGGCGCCCCATATCGATTATAATAACTGACGAAAAATCTTGGTAAATGATGATAATCCAGGAGAAGTCATAAAATGAAAAAACGACTCACCGAACTGATTTTGGAAAAGGCCTTTAAGTACAGCGCAGAGCCTGTGTTCAAACTCGTCTCCGGGAGGATGAGCAATTACTATTTTAACTGCAAAGCGGTTACACTGAATCCCGAAGGCATGCATCTCATCGGCAATATTATATACGAGATGATAAAAGACAGCGGTGCAAAAGGCATAGGGGGACTAACCCTCGGCGCAGACCCGATAGCGAATGCAGTTGCCTACACTTCTTATCTTAAAGGCAATCCTGTCGAAGCGTTTGTTGTGAGAAAAACGGCAAAATCCCATGGTACCATGCAGTGGATAGAAGGTAATATTTCAAAAGGTGACGGCGTCATCATCGTTGATGACGTAATCACGACCGGCAAATCCACTATCGAGGCCGTAAACAGGGCAAAAGAAGCAGGACTTGAGATAGTCAGGGTAATAGCGTTAATCGACAGGCAGGAAGGCGGAAGGGAGAATATCGAATCTCTCGGGCTTAATGTGGAAGCGGTCATTACAAGGGATGAGGTTATGGAGTCTTACAGGTCTAAGAATCCCTGAGGTATCTTTCTGTTATTTCTATTGTATCATCTCTCATCTGCTTCAGATATCCGGCAAATCTTTCGCTGTTATCCAACCCCATATAGTCTGACGCTGCTTGAAGAATCTTTTCATCCTTTCTGAGAACATTCTCTCCCATTAGCCTCAAAAAGCTTTCAAGCGTACGGTAAAAAAAATATATTTCCTTCATGCGTCCGGCATCAGCAATATTCATAATTCCTGCAGCATGCAGTCTGTCCACCGCGGTTATTGTCCCCTGGACCAGCAATCTCTTATGAATATGACAGTTATTCAGCTGCAGAAACTGGGCTGTAAATTCTATATCTTCAATACCCCCTGGTCCAAGCTTTATATCATAACCTTCCGGTTCTTTAGAGAGTTCCCTCACAATCCTCTCTCTCATATTCTTGATATCATGCGCCTTAATTTCCCTGCCTCTGGAAATAAGTATTTCCTTTGCCATTTCGGTAAAGAGCAGTCCCGTTTTTTTTGCTCCTGCGACAGGTCTTGCCTTGAGAAGCGCCTGGAATTCCCAGAAGGCTGCCGCTTTTGAATAATATTTTTCGAAACTTTCTATTGAAGCAACAAGAGGTCCTTTTGATCCATCAGGGCGGAGCCTTGGATCAACACGATAAGCGATGCCTTCCTTTGTATATGAGATGAGCATTTTTAAAAATTTCTCCGCCGCCTTAGTGTCCGAAAGTTCGACTTCTCCTCCACATGTGAATATTACATCAAGATCTGACCCGAATGTTATCTCCCTGCCGCCGAACTTGCCAAAACCTATTACAGCCATATTATGATTGTTTCCCGAAATCTGCTCCATGCATAATGACAGGACAGCTTCAGCAGTTTTGGTCAATCCCCTCATAACCTCATTGACAGCCGATTTTTTCTGAAGGAACATAAGTCCCAGCCTTATCTCTTCCATCTTCCTGACAAGTCTGACAGCGTCATTTACTGAAAGACCACCGGCTACGCTTGCCTTTATCTCGTTAATAAGCGCTTTCAAACTCTTCCTGGATATGCCCTGCCAGCCGATCATCTCCAGGTACTGCGGCCTTGCCATCAGCATGTTTGAAAGATAGTTGCTTTGAGTAAACACATAAGTGAGCAGATCTATCAATTCCCTGTTTTTTATGAATATATCGAGATACGATTCATTTGTACTAAGGAGATTCGTGAATGACTGGAGGTAATTCAATGCCGTATCAGGGTCGCTGCTTTTTAATGCAGAATCAACAAAGACAGGAAGTATTTCACTTAAAATCCTTCTGCCCCTGAGAGTTTGGAAGGTAAGCGTGCTGTCTTTTATGGATTTTATATTGCGCACTGCTCTGTCGACATCACCGAAACCCGTATCGGCAAGATATTCCTTCAGTTCGGAATCTGAGAACTCTTCATTAAAAAACGTCCCGCTCAGGGGATGTTCATCTTTCTGTTCAGCAAACAATGAATCGTAAATATTTCTGATATGTTTTCTCCTTTTATCAAGGTCGGCGGCAAACGCCTCTCTGTCGATGAATCCCATTTTTCTCGCAAGCGCCTGCAGGTCGGCGTCACCGGAAGGGATTGTATGAGTCTGGATGTCATTGAGCTGTTGAAGCCTGTGTTCCAGAGTCCTCAGAAATCTGTAATTATCAGAAAGGATGGAGTAGTCTTCCTGTCCCATAAGAGCCTTCTGCCATAGTCTGTGCAAAACTTTCAGGACACTCCGTTCCCTTAAAAGGGGTTCTCTGCCGCCGTATATGAGCTGCAGGGCCTGTGCAAAAAATTCTATTTCACGTATTCCGCCGTATCCCCTTTTGATATCCCCTTTCTTGAATGTCGAGTCAATGCGTGTTTTAAGCCTCCTTATTTCATCTATTGAACTGTAGTCCAGATATTTTCTGTAAACAAAAGGTCTTATCATTTCGATAAAATTATTGCCGAGTTCTGAATCACCGGCAACAGGGCGCGCCCTCAAAAGCATCGCTCTTTCCCATGCCCTGCCCCATGACTCGTAATACATCTCATAGCCTCTTAAAGCAAGGGCGATGTCTCCCCTCTGGCCTTCTGGTCTCAGCCTCAGGTCAACTCTGTATGCAAAGCCGGAATCGGTATTAAGCGAAAGAAAACGGGTGAGTTCCTCTCCGATCCTGCAGTAGTATTCATGATTGCTGATTTTGTTCACGGTTATACCCTGAGTCGTCATCACACCTGATGTCTCTCCGGCCTCTGTACCGTATACGAAGATGAGGTCGACATCAGAGCTGAAATTGAGTTCCTCACCTCCTAATTTACCGAGTGATATAACGGAAAATGCATCGTTGGCAGGAGAACCATGAATCCTGCTTTTGGATTTCCTGATTACAGCGAGTGAATTTTCAATTATCGCATCAGCGAGCATGCTTAATTCGAGCATAGTATCTATAAGATCTGCTTTTTTGAGAATATCACGGAGAGTTATTTTAAGCAGTTCATTCAGCTTGAATTCGCGAACCGTTTTCATATGTACAGACAGGTTTGAACGGATGAGTTCATCATCAATAGAATTTAATCCTTCCATTAATTTATTGGAGAGTGTTTCCATATCGGGTGGGATATCCACGTTTTTAAGTGCATCGAATAAAATATCAGGGTGGGATATTGAGTAGTTTGCCAGGAACTGGCTATAACTGAAAAGAAGAGAGATATTCCTGATATTTGCTTCCAGCTCATCTGTTCTTGAAGGATTTTCCGAGAGGAATGACGAGAGGTTATTCAAAGACCTCTCCGGGTCAGGTGTTATATAAGCGGCATCCTTGAGTTTTTGTTCTATCATCAGTTAACATAATACACGATTTCTAAATAGCTTGCAGGCTTGACAGTTTATCGGCTGTTTTATTTTCTCTCAGAGTCCCAGAGTCTCGGGTCTATTGAGTCCCTGATTCCCTCTCCCAGGAGATTATAACCAAGAACCGTGATCAGAATGGCAAGACCCGGGAAAACCGAAAGCCACCACGCTATCTCGATATTGTCTTTGCCTAAAGTCAGAATGTTCCCCCATGTTGGTGTCGGCGGTTGAACACCGATTCCCAAAAAGCTCAGTGCTGACTCAACCAATACAGCTCCTGCTATTCCGAAAACAGCAGATACAAGCACGGGGGCGATGCTGTTGATCATTATATGACTGAAAATAATTCTGATATCACCGGAACCCAAAGCCCTGGCTGCAAGGACGAATTCCCTCTCCTTGATGGACAGGAACTCTGCCCTGACAAGCCGTGCTACGCCCATCCATGATGTCAGCCCGATCACGATCATTATATTCAAAATATTGGGGTCCATTATTGCTGATTTGAGAATGGCGGATATCCAGTGCGGCAAAATAATATTCCAGATATCAGGGTCGACAAATGCGATGACCGCAAGGATGAGAAAAAATGAAGGAATGGTAAGCATGATATCAATAAATCTCATAATAAATCTGTCCGTCCAACCCCCATAATATCCTGAGACTGCGCCCAATATCATCCCTATAACAGTTGAAATGCCCACAGCAACAAAACCTATCGCAAGGGATATCCGGCTGCCGTAGATCATCCTTGATAAAACATCTCTTCCGAGGTCATCGGTACCCAGTGGATGTTTAATGCTTGGTGGTTCGAGAATTTTGTGCCTGTCGATTTCATTAGGGTCGTATGGAGAAATCAGCGGTGACAAAAAAGCGATACAAAACAGAAATAAAACAATAAAGGCTCCTGCAACAGCGAGTTTATTATTTCTAAACCTTTGCCAGAATAGTTTTTTGGGGGTATAGCCGGCCATATTTATTTAGTCCGAATCCTGGGATCCGCAAGCATGTACCCGATGTCTGCCAATAAGTTTCCGATGAGTGTCAATATTGCCATGATTGTAAGCATGCCCATTACAAGCGGGTAATCTCTCGTCATAACGCTCATATAAAATAATTGTCCCATGCCCGGGATACCGAAGATGCTTTCGAATATGACGCTGCCGCCTATCAGGCCGGGGATTGACAACCCAAGAATTGTGATGATAGGCAGAAGGGCGTTTGCAAATGCATGCCTGTATATAACTTTAGTCTCGTTTAATCCTTTAGCCCTTGCAACTGTCACATAATCCTGCCGTATAACTTCAAGCATACTGCTTCGCATGAATCTTGAAATGCCTGCGAGGCCACCGAACGCAGATACAAAGACCGGCATAATGAGATGGATAGTCCTGTCCCATGCCTTGCCGGGGAGAGACATGGAATCATATTCCATGGACTTAAGCCCGGATATCGGCAGCAGATCCAGGTCGATCCCGAAGAATCTCATAAGCAAAAGCGCGAGCCAGAATGCAGGAGTTGCAAAACCTACAAAAACAAAGGTTGTGGTTATCTTGTCGTAAAGAGAATACTGATGTGTGGCAGAAGAAATACCTATCGGTATGGCAATAATGAAAATAACAAACATCGAGATTATATTAATCATCAATGTTATAAAGAGCCTTCTGTCAAGCAAGGGCTGTTTTGGATCCCATATCTTTTCCATGACTGGTCTTCTGTCAGTCGTGAATGACTCGCCGAAATCAAGTTTCACAACCCTTTTCAACCATATTGCATACTGTTCAGTTATAGGTTTATCCAGACCGTATAATTTCTCGAGCCTTTCCCTGGCCTCGGGCGTAATCTTCGGGTTCATCTCAGTCAAAACATCCGTAGGTTTCCCCGGGGCAAGATGTATGATAAAAAATGAAAGGAGTGTAATCCCGAACAAAGTCGGGATCATTTCGATCAGTCTTTTAATTATATAGGTAAGCATTTATTGTTCTATGCTATGCCTTTGAAATCTTTTTGGTACATACCATTTATGAAGATTATAACCGATACCTATCGGTGTAGGCTTAATTCCTTTAATCCTTGCATGTACGATAGGAGTAGCATCCGGAACATATAAAAAAATATACGGCACTTCTTCTGCCAGTATTTCCTGAATCCTGAAATAGGCCTTTTTTCTCTCTTCTATATCGAATGTTCTACGGCCTCTTTCAAGAAGTTCGTCTACCCCGGGATTGCAGTAACTGATGAAATTGAATTCCTTCTCTTTTGTCTTGCTCGAATGCCAGATGTCGTACTGGTCAGGATCTATCCCGATGCTCCAGCCGAGTATGACGACCTGGAAACGTCGCTTATCGATGAATTCATTAATAAATGTGCTCCATTCGAGTGCCCTGATTCCCACGTTTATCCCTATCTGCTTGAGCCTGTGTTGTATAACAGTTGCGGTATTTTTTCTCAGATTGTTCCCCATATTCGTAAGAATGGAGAATTCGAATGGGTGCCCGTCCTTGTCAAGAACACCGTCGCCGTTACTGTCTTCCCACCCTGCTTCCTTGAGCAGCTGTTTGGCCTTGTCAGGGTTGTATTCATATTTTTTGACATCAGGATTATAAGGCCAGGTATTCGGAACATAGGGGCCGGTAGCCGGGCTTCCGAGACCGAACAGAACAACGTCTATTATTTCACTTTTATCTACTGCATGAGCTATCGCCTGCCTCACCTTTTTGTCCCGAAACCAGGGATGTTTCAGGTTGAACCCCATATATGTATAGGAGAAAACAGGATAACGGAATTTCTGATAATTATTTTTGAAAAAATCTGTATCAGTCTGTTTCGTATACTGTATGGGCGTAAGTCCCATCATATCAATCCCGCCGGCCTGCAGTTCAAGGAACATAGTTGCGGGGTCAGGAATAAACTTGTAAATATATTTATCTATGTAAGGTCTTCCTATAAAGTATTCCCTGTTAGAGTCAAGCGCTACATCCTGGCCGGATGTCCATTTGTTGAGTTTATAAGGTCCTAGGCCGACCGGCTCTCTCGCGAAATCGGTCTTCGTAATATTTTTCCCTTCGAGGAGGTGTTTTGGAAGAACAACAAGGTTCCCCCATGTAGTAAGGGCAGGGGCAAAAGGCTTATCATAAGTAACCCTGAATGTATAACTGTCGAGAACTTCCGCCTTTTTAACCTGAAGGTAGTCTTCCTTATAAGCAGTGGGTGTTTTTTCATCAATAATGGTCTTATATCCGAACATTACATCATCGGCAGTAAACTCAACTCCGTCGGTCCACTTCACGCCTTTTCTCAAATAAAAAGTTATTACAAGTCCGTCAGGAGAAATGTCCCATGATTCGGCCAAGTCGCCAATAACACTTAAATCGGTGTCATATTTGACAAGACCGTTGAAAATCAGGCCCGCAACATTATGGGAAGCGCTGTCCCCCGCGAGCATAGGTATGAGGATGCTCGGTTCTCCGATAGTCCCTTCAATCAAAGCATCTCCGTATGCCGGTTCGTAAGCGCCGGCTTTGAAATCCGGCTGATCTGTTAAGGGTGTTTTATTTCTACAACCCAAAACAGCAATGATTATTAAGAAAAGACAGAAGATATTTTTCATATTTTATAAAAGATGCTGCAATTTTTTATTTTCGAACCTTCCACTCTCTGAAATTAATTCTAATTAAGAATATTATCATATTCTATCTCATATTTTATCTGGAGTTTGAGGGTATTTTAAATATTTTCATTAGTTAATTACTGCTTGCTTTTGGCATGGCTAATAAATAATATATAAAAAATGCAATATTCTAATTCAATGTCGGGGTCAGCATTCCGGATACTGATTGTTCTCCTCTTTTTCCTTTATATATTCTTATCCTTCATAAAACCTGTTTCAGACCCTGACACGCCATGGCATTTAAAAACAGGTGAATATATAGTTCTTAATAAAACCATACCACAAACAGATCCATTCTCTTATGCAAATGATACAATTCCTTTTATAGGGGAGTTTATTCTTTCACAATATTGGTTGGCACAAATAATCTTTTATCTAAATTTTAAATCCTTCGGACCTGCCGGTTTGATAATAATGGGTGCAAGCATATTTACATTCATAATAGGAATCTTATTGTATCTGTTAAAAAAGCAAGGCTTTTATGTATCACTCGCTATTACCGGAGGATTTGCTTTTTATGTTTTGAGAAGCTTTTCCGGAATTAGGCCCCAAATATTTACTTTTCTTTTTTCTGTAATGGTCATTTTTTTTATTGAAAAATATAAGGAAAATAAATCCAGGAAATATTTATTGCCGCTGCCTTTTATGCTGATTATATGGGCAAATATGCACGGAGGTTTTATTTATGGGATTGTCATAATGATTATATATGTGGTTTCAGAGAGCATAGAAATGTTAGCCCTGAAAAAAACACTTCTCATATCATCCGGCCATTTATCTCCAAAACAAATTCGAGATTTATTGATATTATGTTGTGCATCAATCATTGCATCAATGGTAAATCCAAATACATACAAGGCAATTGCATATGCATTTACAACCCATTCCCAGAATTTATTTTATTTTGTGGGGGAATATAAATCACCTTTTAAAGCAATGCAGTCGAATCCTATAACATTGATTTATAGCTTTTGGTTTTATCTCGTTGTATTGAGTGCAATGATAATAATTTATATTAAAAAACGTTATTTAACTCCATTGCTTTTGCTCCTGCTTGCGGTAATACCTGCTTTAATCAGTATAAGATATATCTCTCTCTTTTCAATAGTTACTACAGCGATGTTCAGATATATGCCTTTCGAAAATCTGCCTAAATTCAATAAAAAAATAAGCCGCAGCTTAGATATTTCGGTATTAATATTTATTGCAGTTCTTATAGCCGGCTCGAATTCCTTAAAACACGGCAATATTTATAGGTTTAACGAAGGTTATTATTATCCCGTAAGTGCGGCAGAGTTTTTAAAAAGTAATAAAATATTTGGTAACATTTTCACATCTTACAATAAATCTGCCTTCATTTTGTTCAGTTCATTCCCTGAATCAAAGATTTATGCTGATTCTCGTTATATTAATGAAGAGAGGATTAGGATAAGTTTAAGGATTATTGGCTTATCGGATTCGATAAATGAACAGATAGAGAATATTAATAAATTAGTGCCGGATAATATCGGGACTATTAGGATAACAGGGGTTAGGAGAGATGAATATAATTTAAAACATGATATTTTGAATTTGAAGAATGGAAATTACAATAGAAGAAGCTGGAAAGATATATTAAATGAAATAAATGCAGAAATAATTGTGCATGAGGCAATTAATCGGTCTTCCGGGGAGATTTACCCATTCATTTTTAAGCTTATACTTGAAGATAGCTGGAAATTAATTTACACCGATGGAAATGTCATGATATTTGTTAGAGATATAAAGAAGTTCAGGGAAATTATAAAAAAATACAACAAACCAAAATCATTAGTATATGATGAAATAATTAATGAAAGCCTGAAGGAGATTGATAAAAATCTGCCTGACTACTATTCCAGCATTGCTTTAGCACTAATGCTTAAGGGCATATCTGATAATAAAACATTATTTTTTATTAATAAATCTCTTTCAATAGCTCCTGACAGCATCATGGCAAATTATTGCAGGGCTCTCCATGAGTTAATGAAGCAGTCGAAAGTCAGGCATGGTTCCTGATTAGGAAGCTTTGCATCCTATATTTTAATATAGTCCATATCATGGACATGCCCAGAATAAAAGCTTTTGATCTGCTTCCCGTTACAGATGATTTCCCAACACGCGGTTTATAATTTAAAGGAATTTCAATAAATTTTATTTTATTCAAAATGATAAGGAGCATCATTTCTACACCGAAGTGAGAGCCTCCCACACTAAATTTATCAACAATTTTATCAAGCGCCTTTTTTTTAATGAGTCTCATTGTGCAGCCGACATCAGTCAATGTCGTAGTATTGAAAAGAAATTCTACCAGTTTAGCAACCGCCCAGTTGCCCCATTTTAAAAAAATCCCCATGTTTGCGCCTTTCCAGATAAGGACGCTTGTTGTCCTTGTTCCAAAAACAACGTCAAAATCTTCAGAATATGCGAGAAGTTTCTTAACATCGTGGCCGCTAAAAGTCCCATCCGGTTCGCTGATAATTAATAAGTCTCCTGAAGCCTCTTTCAGCCCTCTCCGGATGGCGAAGCCATAGCCCTGTCTTGTTTCAAGGATTTCTTTTGCATCAGTTTTTTTTACCTCTTCTGATGTTCCAGCCACGGCGTTGTTGTTGATAACAATTATCTCATCAATTAAACCCGTTGAAAAAAAGTCATTAATACTTGTATATAATGAGTCCTTTTCATTATAAGTAGGGAAAATTACTGAAACAGTCCTGCTATTCCACATGAATACCTCTCATAATTTTTTTATAATAATAACATTGTGCGCTGCGAAATAATTAACTAAAGGAATTGATTCAACTAATTTTTCTATTACTTTAAATAATTTCATTAAAGATTTTGGTGCAAAATCCGGGATAAAACCTTTCCTGAAAATCTTATATGAGTATTCTTTAGGTGGAAAAGGTGCAACAAGTTCACCAGTGCCGATCAGTCTTTCCTGCCCAATATCCTGAGGCACTTTTTTCATAATAAATTTCCAGTAAGGATTTAATGGATTGTGGTCCCATAATATAATACATCCTCCCTTTTTGGTTACGCGCTGCATTTCGAATAATGTATTTTTTATTTTCTCTTTTTCGGCTATATGGTGAAAAGAGGCTATTGAAATAACCATATCGAATATATTAGCCTTAAAAGGCAGTGCAAGGGAAATTCCGTTGACAGGCTGATAATTTCTCACATTTTTCCTCGTAAGGAGCATATTGATGGAAAGGTCCAGACTTGTTACATTAAAACCTCTCTCAATTAAGCCTTCAGATATTCTGCCCGTGCCTGAACAGACGTCCAACACTCTACCTTTTTCCATTAAGTTTGTCAGAAGATTTATCCGCTTAAGATAGTAATGTTCTTCAACATGTGAAGGGAGTGCATTGTCATAATATTTTGCTATTTTATCGAAATGATTTTTAATCATCGTTTCTGTCAAATAGAAATCCTGGATTATATTTTATTTAAAAAGTTATGAAAAGAATATATATAATGATAGCCTCATTATTATTGCATTACAAATAATTCCTGAGATATCGGCCGGTATACGAGGCTTCTGATCTAAGTATATCATCAGGGGTGCCTTCGAAAATAATCCTTCCTCCTTTATCGCCTCCTTCGGGACCGAGGTCTACGATCCAGTCAGCAGCCCTTATTACGTCCAGATTATGCTCTATTACTATTACAGTATTCCCATTATCCACAAGCCTGTTCAGGATATTCAATAATGCCTGGACATCGGCAAAATGCAGACCTACTGTAGGTTCATCGAGTATGTATAAATAATCCCCTTTTGAGGCTGCTCCCATCTCGGAACATATCTTGAGCCTCTGAGCTTCACCGCCTGAAAGGGTTGTGGCAGATTGGCCGAGCCTCAAATACCCCAGTCCTGTGTCCATCAGCATAGATAATTTCGATTTGACAGCGGGCTGGTCATCAAACAATATGTATGCCTCTTCAACAGTCATATTCAAAATATCATTTATATTTCTGTCTTTATATTTTATTCTTAAAGCTTCTGGTCTATATCTTTTTCCATTACATTTTTCACATTTGATATAAAGGTTTTCAAAAAAATACATCTCGAGAAGTTCGTACCCCTCACCTTTGCATGCCTCGCATCTGCCGCCTGGAACATTGAATGAAAAAAATCCCGGCTCATAACCATATGCCCTTGCCTCTCTCTGCCCTGAGAAAAGCTTTCTGATATGGTCAAATATTTTCAAATACGTAACCGGATTCGAACGCGGACTTCTCCCTATAGGGGACTGGTCTATCAGTTTTGCCCCTTTTAGATTCCTTTCGCCTTCCAATCTTTCATAAGGCAGAGGTGAAATAGCCGGTATTTTGAACATTTTCGAAATAGCTCTGTATAGAGTTTCAACAACAAGGCTGCTTTTACCTGAACCAGATACGCCTGTTACTGCAGTCAGTCTGTTGATCGGGACATTGAAATCCATCCCTTTCAGATTGTTGCCGGTTGCTCCATGGATTGACAACATTTGCCCGGAAGACTTCCGTATCCTTAGAGGCATTTCTATTTTTTCGAGTCCCCTTATATATCTCGACGTCAGGGTATCGGCCAAAAGAAAATCGGAAGATGATCCTGAAAATACAATCTCTCCCCCCTTTTGTCCGCCTCCGGGGCCAAGTTCTACGATCCATTCTGCTGAATCAATTATCCCCCTATCATGTTCAACAACAATTACAGTATTCCCGATTTCGGCAAGCTGGCTCATTATTTTTGCGATCCGCTCTGTATCCCTTGCATGAAGACCGACGGTAGGTTCATCAAGCACATAAAGTGTCCCTGTCAGTAAGGAAGCAAGCTGGTTTGAGAGATTAATCCGCTGATACTCGCCGCCGGAAAGAGTCTTGCCATAGCGGTCAAGTGTCAGATAATCGAGTCCGACCCTTTCCAGAAAACGTAGTTTCATAAGTATCTGACGTATTATCTCCTTTGAAATTCCTTTTTTGAGCGGAGACAAATCAATATCCATAAAGAACCTGAGAGCTTCTGAAATAGAAAGACTGCAAAGTTCGGCGATGTCCAGCCCGGAGACCCTGAATGCGAGCGCTTCTTTTTTTAATCTCTTGCCCTGACATTTATGACATGTTATGGAATCTCTGTATCTGCTTAAGAATACCCTGACATGAAGTTTGTACCTCCTGTTCTCCATATCCTCAAAAAAGTCGTTGATCCCGTAGAAACCATCGGCTCCTTTGAATAAAATGATCTTTTCTTCCTCTGTAAATTCGAAATAAGGCTTTTTGATGTCAAGCCCTGCTTTTTTCCCCTTTTGCAGAAGCTGTTTTTTCCACCATCTGTAAGCCGGCTTGTTCCAGGGATCTACAGCGCCCTCGGAAAGAGAGAGAGCCCTGTTCGGAATAATCAGATTCTCGTCGAAGTGTAAAATATTCCCGAACCCCTTGCATTCGGGACAGGCGCCGATAGGGTGGTTAAATGAGAAAAGAATGGAAGAAGGCAGTGGCAATTCAATCCCGCATTCATCACATGTGTGTTCTGATGTGAAACTATGAACTGAGAAGTTATCGGAGTCCTCAAAGATGATAACTTTAAGTTTGCTGTTCCCTTCCCTCCATGCCGTCTCAATAGAATCAGACAACCTCGGTTCGTCTTTTATAATGAGTCTATCAAGGACGATATCGTATGTAGCGTCCCAATCATTATCTTGAATCCTGAATCTTGGATCCTGAATATCAATTATCTCACCATCTATCCAGACCCTGTGAAAACCGCGCTTTTTCAGTTCTTCAATAGATTCTTTTGTCAGGAAGATTATAATCGCTTTTCTGCCCGAATAGCGCTCGATAAGTTCCGATACTATCTGCGATGGATCCCATCTCCTTACTTCTTTTCCGCAATCGGGGCAGTAAGGAGTTGAGACCTTTGAATATAAAAGCCTGAAAAGTTCGTAGATTTCGGTTAAAGTTCCTACTGTTGAACGCGACCCCCGCACCGGATTTTTCTGTTCAAGGGCGATGGCAGGCCTGATATTGTGTATTGCATCGACGTCAGGCCTGTCGAGTTTTTCGAGAAAAAGCCTCGCATAGGTTGAAAGGGACTCTATAAAACGCCATTGCCCTTCTGCAAAGATTGTGTCAAATGCAAGAGAAGACTTTCCCGAGCCGGAAACTCCTGTAACTGCAATAACCTTGTTGTGGGGCAGTATAAGATTAATATTTTTAAGGTTATTCTGCCTCGCCCCTTCGATGATAAGTTCTTTCGTGGACATCAAAATATTTTAACATACAATATTTGGAGAATAGGGGGTGAGACAGATGAAGTATAAAAATGAAATTGAAAGCAGATATGAACAATCTCGAACTTAAAATTAATACCAGATAATTTCACCTTTTTTATTCTTAACAGGAACTTTTCTCAGAGCAATCTGCTTTCCCCATAGATGTTTATTTCCCTTATACCAATCCACAGTTCTTTTCAGCCCATCATCGAATAGAACTTTTGCTTTAAACCCTAATATTTTTTCTGCCTTTACAGTGGAAGATATGTGATTCTGCACCTGGCCAAATCTTTCATCCATAAAGACCTGATTTCCTTTATCAAGATTAAATATTTTCAATATTTTTCTGGAGATCTCGAGAATGTTAATACTTATGCCTGTCCCGATATTAAACACCTCACCTCTGACTCGATCGATTGGGGAATGTATAGCCTTATCGATTGCCTCAACTGTATCTTCAACAAAGAGCCAATCCCTCGATGCAGATCCATCTCCATGTATCGTCAAAGGTTCGCCCAAGATCGCACTTGTTATAAACCTTGGAATTACTTTTTCAAGATGCTGATAAGGGCCGTAATTGTTGAAAGGTCTTATTATTACTCCTGGTATGTCATAAGATGTTATGTATGAGTAAACCAGTCTGTCAGCACCTGCTTTTGCTGCGGCATAAGGCGTAGTTGGATTAAGTGGATGCTCTTCGTCCATAGGTTCAAAAAGTGAGGAACCGTAGACCTCGGAAGTAGAAATATGGATAAATCTTTCAATCTTTTCTGAATGCTTTAGTATTGCATTGGCTACTGATTGTGTTCCGAGAACATCTGTTATAAAAAACACCCTGTTAAGATATAGAGAACGTGCAACGTGAGTTTCAGCTGCAAAATGAGCAACTACATGAGACCTTTCGACAAGATCGCTTACCAGATCAAGATTGTTCAGATTACCATACCAGAATTCGAACCTCTTCGATTCCCTGATTTCGGTTGGAATATTCTCGATATTGCCCGCGTATGTTAAAGCATCAAGCACAATAATATTATAATCAGGATACTTATAGTAAATATGTCGTATAAAATTACTACCAATAAATCCAGCGCCACCTGTTACAAGAATTGTTTTCATATTAAGCTCCCTATAATTAGTTATTCAATTCTTTTTTCAGAGATTTTGCAACATATAGCAAATCTTTCTCGGATAGTAAGGGATAGAGCGGTAGAGATATCGTGCTTTTGCCGATCTCTTCGGCTGCAGGAAAACTCCCATTTCTGAAACCAAATGATTTCCTGTAATATTTCAACAAATGAATAGGCCTGTAGTTAACCGCAACGCCAATACCTCTTTTCTGTAATGCAAGAAGAAGCGAATCTCTTTTCTTCGGAGGAACAAGCACTGTAAATAGATGTCTTGCATGTTTAGCATTTGAAAGAGTTTTAAGAAGACGTAACCCTTTTACATTTTGAAGTTCTTCTTCATAGAGATTCCATAAATAATCCCTTCTTCGCCATAATTTCTCAATGCGTTTAAGCTGACCTAAAAGAAGGGCAGCCTGAATATTGTCCATATTATATTTCCAGCCCAGCAGAGTCATATCCCAGTGTTGATAATATTTTGTATATCTATCGGCAGCGCTCTTATCAATGCCGTGGAGCCTGAGCATACATAAATTTTTAGCGAGTCTCTCCTTGTCTGTACTTACTGCTCCTCCCTCTCCGGAGGAAATATTTTTCGTTGCATAAAAACTGAAACAGACAGTATCGGACAGATGTCCAACTTTAATGCCATCTCTTGATGCCTCGATGGCATGTGCAGCATCCTCAATGATTTTTAGATTATGTTTGTCTGCAACCTCTCTGATTTTTCTCATATCGCACATTTGACCATAGATATGCACAGGTAAAATAGCCTTTGTTTTTTCAGTAATCGCTGATTCGATAAGCGCCGCGTTTAGATTGCCGGTCTCCCTTTCAACATCTACAAAAACAGGCTTAGCCCCTGCATGCATTACAGCATTTGAGGTGGCACAAAAACTCATTGGTGTTGTAATAACTTCATCCCCCGGGCCTATGTTAAGGGCGATGAGGCTAAGATGAAGAGCTGCTGTACAACTCATAAGGCCAACTGTATATTTCTGGCTGATATAATTTGAGAAATTATGTTCAAATTCTTCAACCACGTTGCCGGTAGTAAGGAAGATCGACCTGAGAACATTGTTCGCACGTTGGATATCCTTTTCATCTATACAATGCTTAAAGAATTCTATCTTTTTCATGAAAAATATTATAAAATTCTTTTATTAAAAAGAACACCATTAAATACATAACAGATATGATAAAATTTATCCATAAAAAAATTGAACATTAAAGTATGATAGTCAAATTTTCGATTGTCATCCCGATTTATAACGAAGAAAAAAACATCCCTGAACTCTGCAGGCGATTGACAAATGTATTTGATACATTATGCAATGCTGAAAAACTTGATGTAGACAGTTATGAGATAATAATGGTTGATGACGGAAGCACCGATAATTCATGGTCTGATATTAAAGCCGCTCATGAAAGAGACCGGAGATTTAAGGGAATAAGCTTTTCGAGAAATTTTGGACATCATATAGCTATTACAGCCGGACTTGATTATGCAAAAGGCGACGCTGTTATTCTTATGGACGGCGACCTGCAGGACCCCCCGGAAGAAATTCCAAAATTATATGAAGAGTTTAAAAAAGGATATGATTTAGTATATGGGATAAGGCAGCACAGAAATGACCCGGTTTTTAAGAGGATAACCTCATTCCTGTTCTGGTGGATACTAAGGAGATTTTCAGGCGTTGATATACCTCAGGGTCAAACTATGATGAGGCTCATGAGCAGAAGACTTGTTGATGCATTAAATGAAATGAGAGAGCATGCAAGATTTATCCATGGAATGATGGCTTGGGCAGGCTTTAATGTAACTTCGGTTGAAGTGGAACATCATGCGAGAATTAGAGGGAAGAGCAAATATAATATTGCTAAGATGTTCAGGCTCGCTTTTAATGCTGTTACTTCGTTCTCAACTGTGCCCTTAAGGCTTGCTACATATATTGGCTTTATAAGTTCTTTCATCAGTCTTATAGTAGGGCTTTTTTTTGTATATCAGAAAATTATTCATGGAATCCCGGTTCCGGGATATGCTTCAATAATTGTATCGATCTTCTTCGTAGGAGGCGTACAGCTTCTTGTTTTTGGAATATTCGGTGAATATTTAGGCAGGACGTATCAGGAAATTCAGAGAAGACCGTTATATATTTTAAAAGAGCATATTTTTTAACTATATCGCATGATAAAAGAATTGCCATGGGACAGTATATTTTTTAAAAGAAAAATAGGTGAATTAAAAATAACATCTTCAAATAAGAAACATATAGAGTCTCTTATCGAAAATGCTAAAGCAAATGGATTTAAATACATCATTTGTAAACTCAGTTTGCCACAAACCACCCATATAAGACTTCTTGAATCACTTGGCTTTTACCTGTCAGATATCGGTGTTACGTTGAAGTTAGAGACTGAAAAGTTCAGGTATCAAAAAAAGGGGAAAAACTCTCTGACAGAATCACAGGTCAGAGTGGCAAATGAAAAAGACATTCCCAAACTCAAGAAGATGTCAAAATCTCTTTTTACTGGAAGCCGTTTTTACAGTGACCCTTTTTTCACAAAGAAGGAGGCAGATAGTCTTTTCCAGACATGGGTAGAAAATTCAGTTACAGGTAAGGCTGCAGATATGGTTTTACATATCCCGGATAAAGGTTATATTACATGCAGAAAAAACAAACGGGATAAGGGTGATATTGTACTTATTGGAGTAAGAAAAGGATTCAGGGATAAAGGAATTGGATCTATCCTTATGGAGGAAGCTATAAAATGGTTTAAGACAAAAGATGTAAGTTCAGTCAGTGTCAGGACACAATTAAAAAATATAAATGCATTAGAGTTTTATTTTAAATTGGGTTTTCATATTAAAAATTGTGATTTAATATTCGCGAAAATATTATAATACCTTCGAATATAAAAATCAGTAGTGTCCGGTAAATATTTATAAAGTTAAGGTCTGCTCTTTATACTTGTTGGGTAATAGTAGTGACGAAACCCTATACCAACAAGGAGGAACAGACCATGAACAAAGTATACACGATATTTT